>JBBTWT010000023.1:0-18927 GCA_038078615.1 Patescibacteria group bacterium
GCCTTTTTCATCGCAGGAACATATTCGGGCGTGGTCATAGAAGCGACAAGTATTTCACCTTCGACAAATTCTCCAATCAGATTTTTCTGCATAACAACTCTTGCTCGACCGCTTACCTTCCCACCACATGCGGTGTTACCCTTAATTTCTTTCAATGCAGTATAGTCCAAGATATCATAATCATACCCTAAATCAGCAAAAGCTCTGATTATTTCAGTATTTTTACTACCGACAAGCGAAATGCCCTGTTTGCTATAAATAAAACCTCGCGCGCGATCTTCGAGTATTGTTATATCCGGCATTTGTCCATCCCGCAAATATGCAATGAGCTCTTTGTATGAAACCATTTTCAACAAAGCTTCACTAATACCCGATGTACGTCCAACAATCTTTAAAAGGCGTACCATAAGCATATCACCGCGAGGGAAAATTTGTTCAGATTTTTTTCGGGCATCAATCGCGTGCTTTGTTTCGTCCTGATATTTTTTGGCGACATCACTATCGTTCTCACACCAGATAGGGAACCAAAGCATGGTAATAAACGGCCCCATGATATCCGTAACATGCTCGATATACTGTTCATAAAAATCCAATAGCGCTGCCTTTGAATAAGTCTCAAGAGATTGTTCATGCTTATCGTAAAACACATACATCTTCTCCGTAAAATTCAAAAAATCATCACACTCGCTAAAGAACCAAGTTTTATTTTCTTCAATCTTCTTCAAGATGGTTGCCTTGAATTCCACCAGGTGCTCCTCTGGTGGCCGCATAATATCAACAAAACCGCCATGAACATAAAAAAGGCAGTCCGAATACGCCCATCCGAGCCATACTTTCATGCCATGAGTGTACCCGTTATGCCAGGCATAAATATTAATGAGCGGCAAATCGCGGGAAATTGTTTTCTCAATCTTTTTCCCCTGGTGAATCACCCTCACCACCCCGTTATCCGCATCCACTTCCACCAGATCGCCATCTTTGAGCGCTCTTGTGCAATTCCCCGTACCGACAATACACGGCTTCTTCAGCTCACGCGCAATGATGGCGGCGTGAGAGGTAACTCCTCCCTCTTCTGTTACGAAGGCACTGGCGATCTCCATTGCCGGAGTGTAGTCAGGCATGGTCGTACGTGCGACCAAAACATCTCCAGGAAGAACTTTGGATAAATCAGCTCTACTCAACACTATTTTCACTCGCCCCTCCACACGTCCTTTGAAAGCGACTGTCCCTCTGATGATATCGTCTGTAATAATACTCATTTCATGCTGGATGTGCCGCACGGTAGCAGCATCAGTAATCACTTTTACTTCATCGCGCGTACGATAATATATGCCGCCCCCACGCCCAAGGATCATATTGAGGTCAGGCACAGACTGACCTGAAAGATAATTGGTGATTTCCGAATTGAGTAGATTGGCTACCTCAAGTCTTGTCCAAGATTTTCCGGTTTCCTCCGTTAAGTACCTGGTAATTCGATCAAGAATACTCCGTATTGCGGTCATAATTTTTTTCATAAGATCCATCCGTTCTGTCCGTAAATAGGTATACTCATTGATAATACGCGCTTGCAGCAAAAGCGTCTCATTCTTCATCTGTTCCAGCGCCCATTTGAGTCTTTTTTTGTTATGTTTTATATTGTCTACGATTCTTTTTTTCTCTTCCCTGGCGCTTTCTACCGTCAATGCTGCAAACTCAACCTTGAAATAGCCCCCCTCAAATAGAGGCTCAATGTAGGAATATTCTCCTTGCCACTTATGCCTATCTACCAATTCTTGAATAAGTTCCGCCGAGTCAGTCTGACCATTGATCACCGCTTCACAGATATCAAGGCGCATTTCCTGATATTTGTACAGCTTTACTGGTGAAGAAACAGCGTGATTGATTTCTTCCCATTGGTCAGGATGTTCCTTTTTCAAAAGCTCGATGAATCTCGGAACCAGAATCTGCTCGATGACCCATGGCATCCATACATGGTCACTGAAACCAATCAGTACTTCCAACGCCCTATTGTACAACTTGAGAAGCTCCTGCTTGTCAGAACCGCCGTAGTGCGATATCTCGTGGATGACATGTTCCCCATCTTTGACAGCCTTCGTATACTTTCTAGAATGAAACACCAAACCGTTTTTGGTTGAAATACTTTCAAACAACTCCTGAAAAAGTTGCTTCAAAAAGACTGAATCAATATACATCGCACGATTGGTGCCCTCAAGGGGTAGAGACATCATGCGAAGACGAGGGATATGAACGTACTGTTGTAAAAATGTATACGCGATTTCATCCCGCTGTATGGATTGCGGACGCGAAGCGATAAATGTAAAGTTTTTCAGATCAGAAATGATATTGTTAGGTTCTTTTGTGGACCCTGATGCAAACGCTGCCATGCTATTGGAAAGCGTCGTGATCGGCCGACTCTGCACGATGTAGAATTTGTTTTTTTCGTATGCCCATTCGATATCGCAGGGGAAGCCGTAGTGGTTCTCGATGGTGAGGATGATATTGGAAAGCTCGAGGATCTGTTCGTCGGAAAGTTTTTGTTTCTCTCCATCGCGCGCTGCAATTTCCCGCCATTCGTTTGCGCCGCCTTCTCTTTTGCGGTAGATGCCCCGCTCCTGGGTGGCGATGTTTGTGTCGATGATTCTTCTGGGCTCCTTCTCAACGACGTAGGAGTCCGGGGTAATCTGCCCAGAGACGATAGCTTCACCTAAACCGTAGCCTGCTTCGATGATGAGCTGGTTGTGGTCTTCGGTGACGGGGTGGACGGAGAAGGCAATGCCGGAGATCTCACTTGCGACCATCTGCTGCACGACGACAGCGACGGAAATCTTTGAGTCATGCAGGCCTTTTTCAAAACGATAGAAGATGGCCCGTGGGGTGAAGAGGGAGGCAAAGCAACACTTTACGTTTTCCAGAAGTGTGTCTTCTGTGGTGTTGAGAAAGCTATCCAGCTGGCCGGCCCAGGCAGCAGAGGCAGAGTCTTCGGCAGTGGCGCTGGAACGGACGGCGACATAGGTGGTATCGAGTGCTGTGAACGCTTCCTTGATGTTCAGGCCGATAGCGTCAGGCATGGGTGCCTCGAGGATCAGTTTCTGGATCGTTTCCGAAGCATGTTCCACCGTGTGCATCTTGTCCGTCTCAACCGTATGGAGGATCGTATCGATTTCCACGTTCAGGTCCGTTGCTTCGAGAAAGCTCTCAAAAGCCTCGGAGAGGACGACAAATCCCGGTGGAACCGGGATGCCGGCCTGGGTCATTTCACCGAGGGAGGCGCCTTTGCCACCGGCAGTGAGGGCATCGTTTTTTCCTATTTCTCCAAAAACCTTTATGAAAGTCATAAGAATATTGATGAGGGCAAGAACATTACGTCCACAGATATATCATACACCACTTCTCCTGATCTGCATCAGTTCCAACGGCTCGGCGAAATGCATGGACTCTTCTTTTACCACAAAATCCTCTACCGCCGCACCGAGTGAGGTAAAATGTTTCACAGCAGCCTGCACCAATTTCTCCGGCACGCTCGCCCCGGCACTGATCCCGATCGTCTTCACATCGGCGAGCCAGCGCTCATCCAGCCGCGAAATATCGTCGATCAGATAGGCTGTCGTCCCTTGCGCGCGCGCCGTTTCCATCAGGCGCGTGGAATTGGAAGAAGTCCTGGATCCGAAAATCAGGATCAGGTCGGAAACCTCCGACAATGCCTTGACGGCCTCCTGGCGATTCGTCGTCGCGAAACAGATATCGGAGAGCGGCGGCGCGACGATCTGCGGGTATTTTTTCTGCAACGCCACAATCACCGCTGCAGTGTCATCAACCGACAGCGTCGTCTGCGTCAGATACACCAGTTTTTCCGGATCGCCGATATCGAGCGCCTCGACATCCGCCACCGTCTCCACAAGCGGAATCACCGTTTCTCCCGATTCGCCCAAAACGCCGATGCCTTCGACATGCCCCTTGTGTCCGATATAGATGATCTGATATCCGTCTTTCAAAAAGCGCAATACCTCCAGATGCACCTTGGTCACCAGAGGACACGTCGCGTCGATGAGCCGCATATTGCGGCGCTTGGCTTCGGCATAATGTTCCGGCGGCGACCCGTGAGCTGAAAACACCACCACGGATCCGTCCGGGGCATCCGCGAGGCTCTCGATGGTGATCGCTCCCTTAGCTTCCAGTTCCGCTACGACGTACGTATTGTGCACGATCTCATGCTTCACGTATACCGGAGCGCCAAAAATTTCCAAAGTGTCTTCTACGGCTCTGACAGCCCGCGCCACACCGGCGCAGAATCCGCGCGGCGTCGCCAGCAATATCTTTTTCACGGACACACTATCTTTACTTGCCATACCAGATAGTAAAACCATTGATTATCTGATCACCGTGCCGATAAAAGATTTGTGCGCGAGGTATTTTTCTATGTTTTCCAGATTTTCGCCATTCAGTATCGCAACCTCCATATCTTCCGCTTCCGCCAATTTCGACGCGATGGGGTCGAACGGGGCGCTCATTCCCGGATTCCATTTGTCGCCGACGATCTTGCGGAACGCCTTCCAGGATATTTTCCGTATCTTCTTGGCATCGGGGTGTTTGCGCGGATCCTTGTCGTACACGTAATCGATATTCGAAAGATTGATGATACGCTTCACGTCCAGATACTTGCCGAGCAGCACCGCGTCATAATCCGTCGAGCATCCGGGCCGCCAGCCGGCCGCCACCAGGATCGGCTCCTTCACGTCATAGAAATCCTCGAGATTGTGCGGGTTGGTATTGATGCGCGCGTGCGCGTGCGTACGGAACACGGTACGGATGAAATGCGCGTTCATGCGCGTCGCATGGATGCCGAGCCAGTCGCTGTCGTCATCGGTGATCTTCGATATCTTCGCGGCCGCTTCGATATACTTGCGCGCCGTCCTGCCGCCGCCGGTCACCAGGATGAAGGAATATCCGAGATGGATATGCTTGATGATGAATCTCTTGAAACGGCTGATGAACCGCCAGTCGATCTCGTCCGGCACCAGGAGCGACCCCCCGAGCGAGATCAGTATTCGTTCTTTGTGCGGATGGCGCATAGTCTGCTACTTCTGAAAAAATTCCACCAATGCCCCGAACGGCACCGATATGGCATCCGTGTCCGTGCGCCGCTTCACTTCGACTGATCCGGACTCGAGCGAACGCGAGCCCACGACGACGCGATACGGGATGCCGAGGAGGTCGCTATCGGCGAATTTCTCCCCTGCCCGTACGTCACGGTCATCATAGAGCACTTCGATGCCGGCAGCGACCAGCATATCATAGATTTCCGAGGCTTTCTCATCCGCCCCGAGCGAGAGCAGATGCACGCGGAATGGCGCGATGGATTCCGGCCACACCAGCCCTGCTTCATCAGAAAAACATTCAACAACGACACCCATCAATCGGGTGATACCGATGCCGTATGACCCGAGAATGACCGGCTTCGTATTCCCATCGCTATCCTTGAAAGTCAGGCCGAGCTGTTCGCTTTTCGTACCGCCGAAACTGAAGATATTCCCCACTTCCGCTGTCTTCACCTCTTCGAGAGCAGCGCGATCCATCCCGAGCTGCGCCACGACTGCATCGGTGAGTACCTCCTGATTGATAGCGGTTTTCTTCGCCCGATCAAGATACACAATATCTTCTCCGGCGTCCGTAACCGTCTGAAATTCATGGCTAAATTGCGTAAAGGCTCCGCCGGATGCAAATGTCAGGAATGTCCGCTCGCCCAATCCTACGCGCTCAAAAATATGATGATACGCTGCAATGACGGCATCATAAAATTTCTGATGATCTTCATCCGTACGCGAATACGAATACAGATCTTTCATCATGAACTCGCGACAGCGCATAATACCGCTTTTTGCACGGATCTCATTGCGTAATTTCGTCTGAAACTGATATACGTTCGCCGGCAGATCACGATAGCTCGACAAATAATTTTTCATCATTTCCGTTATCTGCTCCTCATGAGACCAGCCCAAGCCGACCTCCGTCCCGTTTTTCAGCGTGGATTTGAACCAGACATCGACTTTTGCGTCATCCCAGCGATCGGTTTTTTCCCACAAATCCTTGCGCTGCAAACTGGTCATAATCAGTTCCTGGCAACCAAGCGCATTCATCTCCTCGCGAACGATGCCCTTTATGCGCTCGAGCACCCGCAGACCCAGTGGTAAAAACGCATAGACGCCCGCCATTTCCTTGTGCACGAAACCGGCGCGGATGAGCAGTTGCGCGTTCTTGCTCACTTCGTTCTTCGGCACTTCCTTCTTCGTTTTGGTGAATAGTTGCGATTGGCGCATAGAAAAAATTAGAAGATTTTCCCTCATTGTACCCAAAAAAATACCCTCCGTCAAAATTCAGAGGGTAACCGGTATCTTAATGTCTGTGCCTTTACGGAAAACGGAGAGCTCTATGGTATCGCTGACACTGAAACGGCTAAGAAGCTTTGGCAGCGGATTATCAAGACTGATCTCCGTTCCGTTCACGGCTGTGATGATGTCCCCGACGAGGAGCCCGGCCCGCATCGCCGGAGAATCGGCGATGAGCGCCAGTCCCGTCTTGCCGGATGCGGAATAGATGAGCGCCCCGCGGTCGCGCGTGAGTCCATGCGCCAAAGCGAGCGTCTTGGTGATGGGAAGATAATACACTCCGAGTGTCGGACGCTTCGAGAGTGTTCCCCGTATCGCGCGATCAAACGATGCGCGCACGACATTGGATGGTATAAGAAATGTCCGCGGCGCGTTGTCGATGGAGAGCATGCCGATAAGACCGACCATCTCGCCGTTAAATCCGATCGCCGGACCGCCGATGAAGTTCTCGAACGTATTGAAATCCGTCTCGAAGACGCCTTCCCATTTCTCCGACGAAGAGACGGTTTTTCCGGAAAGATTGAACGTGCGGTTGATATTGCTGAGAATACCGACAGACAGGCGGTTCTGGTATTCCGCCGGCGTATTGCCGATGGCGATCAGCTTCTTGCCGACGCGCGCATCATCGGAGTTCGCAAGCGCGATCGCCGGCGTACTGACCGGATCACCCAAACGGAAAAAGGAGAGATTGGTGAGCGGGTCATATCCGACGAAATCCGCCGGATGGCTCGAACCGTCGAACAACAGTATCAAATAACGGACATCCTCGTCACCGAACGGCTTCTCACTATACGTCGCTATGAGACCGTCATTAGTAAGGAGTACTCCGGTTATCGTTGCCACTTCTTTTTTGGCGGCATTGTTCTCGTTTGCCAGCGCGACGATATTCACGACAGCGGTTGCCGGCTGCGAAACTATTTTTTCTACGGAATCGTCTTCGCGTATGACCACCTGCTCCGTCTTGTTGATAATCGTGACGCGCTCGGTCAATGACTTGAAAACACCGAGGTTCGCCAGCGCAGAGACGGATGACAGATACGGGATGACGTATCTGTCGAAGGCCACCCCTCCGAGTCCCCCCAATACGAAAATGCCTGCCACGGCAAGCGCTACGCGAAGGCTTTTCTTGATCGGTTTCGGAAACATAGCGTATCGGCTATTCTGGCACGATTTTTCCGATTTGGCAACCCCGAAGAAATCTAGATGACGATATGCCACGGGGTGCTCCAGAGCAAGACACCTATCAGAACGAGAAAAAAGAGGATCCGGGTAACCGCTCTTTTCAGAGACAATGTCCGATGAAAAGCGTCGAATGAGACATCCCATACCATAAAGAAGAAAATGAGCGCGATGGCGCCGGCGGTCAGATATCCGAACGGCCAGAAACGCATCACCCAGGCCATCTCGCCCATGAGCAGCCCCAAAAGCACGCTGTACAGCACGAGACGTTTCCTCTCTATCCCCTCGCGCTCGATGCCGATGAACGTCTCATAGCTCGTGAGCGCCGTACCGAAAAAATACAGGAGCATCAATCCCCAGAGAGGAAAGGAAAAATTCAGATAAAAACCGTATACGCCGGCATAAAAGAAAAAGATGGCGGCCATGGCGGCGGTATTCAGGAATGCCTGAGCCGTCTGATCCGCCGGCGCGTGACGCAGGCGGTACATCCCGAGCAGCGCGCAATAGTACATGATCGCGCTCATGATGACGAACGCCTGGCGCTCTGACGGAGAATCGATGAGGGAAAGGAGCGTCGGCGCCGTAATCGACAGCAGTCCCGGCAGAAACGCGTCCGAGAGGCGCCTGGTGATCCGGCGACTCGCGAGGAGAGAAATGATGATCAGCGGCAGGATGGAGAAGATGTACCAGCTCCACGCCGGAAAAATCGGATTGAGCGCTATAAGCTCCAGCCCGAGCAGAAAGACTATGCTCCAGAAGAAAATGGTGAAATGGAAAAACATGGCGTTATTTCTTGCGTTTTTTTTCGAATACGATCCTCCCTTTCCTGAGCGCCGCCTCCACCTGCTCTCCACTGTGTACCTTTTTCTCCAAAATTTCAAGAGCCAGCGGATCGAGGATCTCGCTTTGGATCAGACGCTTGAGCGGACGAGCGCCATACAGCGGGTCGAATCCGGCTTTGGCGAGGTATTCCCTGACGGGAAACGCGAATGAGAGCCCGATATCGCGAGGCGCGAGGCGTGCGGCGACGTTGCCCAGCTGCACATCGACGATATGCCGCAGCACCGCCGGAGAGAGCGGATGAAAAATGACGATCTCATCGATACGGTTCAGGAATTCCGGGCGGAATGTCTCGCGCAGACCGGACAGGATGCGTGATCGGATCTCCTGTTCCGCCAGCTCGCCTGCCTCATGCTTTTTCTGCTTGAATCCCAGATCCCGTGCCCGCACGAGAATCTCGGAACCGACATTGGAAGTCATGATGATCACCGCGTTCTTGAAATTCGCCACGCGTCCCTTGGCGTCCGTCAGCCGGCCATCGTCGAGAATCTGCAGGAGGATGTTGAACACGTCCGGATGCGCTTTCTCGATCTCGTCGAACAGGATGACGGAGTACGGCCGGCGGCGGACGGTTTCCGTCAGCTGCCCGCCCTCCTCGTATCCGACATATCCGGGAGGCGAACCGATCAGCTTGGCCGTCGAGTGCGACTCCATATATTCCGACATATCCACGCGCACCAGCGCCTTCTCGTCGTCGAAGAGGAACTCCGCCAGCGCCTTGGCCAGCTCGGTCTTGCCGACGCCGGTCATGCCCAGAAATATGAAAGATCCGATCGGGCGCGTCTCTTCGGAAAGTCCCGCACGCGAACGGCGGATGGCATTGGCTACCGAAGCGATCGCCTCATTCTGGCCGATGACGCGTTTCCGGAGCGCCTCTTCCATATGCACGAGCTTGGCGGTTTCTTTTTCGAGCATCTTCGCGACCGGCACTCCCGTGGAACGCGATACCACGAGCGCGATATCCTCGTCCGTGATCTCCTCCTTGAGAATGAAGCCGGTTTTCTGCACCGTCTCGAGCTTCTTCTCTTCGGCTTTGATTTTCTTTTCCAGCGCCGGTATGCGCCCATAGCGGATCTCCGCGACCCGATCGAGTTCCCCGCGGCGTTCCGCCATCTCCGCTTCCGACCTGAGCCTGTCTATCTCCGCCTTGTGCTCGCGGACCGCCATGATGAGACCGCGCTGTGATTTCCATTGGAGCGACAGTTTCTGCGAGCGTTCTTTCAGTTCCGCAAGCTCGCGGTTGATGACGGATATTTTTTTCGCGGTATGGCCGTCGCCTTCCTTGCCGAGAGCGCGCTTCTCTATCTCCAGGCGGCGGATGCCGCGCTCCAGCTGATCGAGTTCCGTCGGCATCGAATCTATTTCCATGCGCCGCAGCGATGATGCCTCATCGATGAGATCGATCGCCTTGTCCGGCAGGAAACGCTCCGTGATATAGCGGCGGGACAGTCTCACCGCGGCGATGAGGGCGTCATCGGTGATCTTCACGCCGTGATGCAGCTCGTATTTCTCCTTGATGCCGCGCAGGATGGCGATCGCGTCTTCTTCGGACGGCTCGCTCACGTACACTGGCTGGAAGCGCCGCTCCAGCGCCGCGTCTTTCTCTATGTATCTCTGATATTCCTTGAGCGTCGTCGCGCCGATCGCGCGCAATCTGCCCCGCGCCAAGGCAGGCTTCAGCATATTGGCGGCATCGAGCGCGCCTTCGATCGCCCCCGCCCCGACGAGCGTGTGCAGCTCATCGATGAACAGGATGAAGCGATCCGCGGCGCGTTCCACTTCTTTTAGTATCGCCTTGAGACGTTCTTCGAACTCGCCGCGGAATTTCGCCCCGGCCAAAAGCGCTCCCAGATCGAGAGAGACGACTTCCTTGTTTTTCAGATTCTCCGGCACGTCGCCGGAGACGATGCGCTGCGCGAGTCCCTCGGCGATCGCGGTCTTGCCGGTACCGGCTTCGCCGATGAGTACGGGGTTGTTCTTCGTGCGGCGCGAGAGCACCTGCATCACGCGGCGGATCTCCTCGTCGCGGCCGATGACCGGATCGAGCTTTTCCTCGCGGGCCAGCTTGGTCAGATTGACCGCGTATTTTTCGAGCGCCTGATAGGTCTGCTCCGGTTCCTGGCTTTCCACTTGGCTTGCGCCGCGCACTTGCGACAGGATCTTCAGCACGTCGTCATATTTCGCTCCGGCCGTTTCCATGACCGTCTTCGCTTTGCTTCCTACGACGAGGAGCGCGAGGAGGAGATGTTCCGTCGAGACGAAGCTGTCCCCTATCTTTTCCATCTCTTTTTCCGCGCCGGAGAACACCTGCGCGAGCGCCGGAGAGAGATACAGCTGGCCGAGTGATCCCGTCTCCGCGCGCGGGAAATTATCGATCTCGTCGAGTACCCGACCTTTGACCTTTTCCATATCGATCTGCAATTTCCCGAAAATCACCGGCACGATGGAATCGGCCTGCACCAAGAGCGCATACAGGAGATGCGCGATGTCCATCTGCGGATTGCCGCGCGACAATGCTATTTCTTGCGCGTTTCTGAGCGCCTCTTGGCTCTTGGTCGTGAATTTGTTGATGTTCATAAGAGAATGTATAAAGTTTGAAAGTTTATAAGGTTCATAAAGCCTCAAAATCCATTGCGATCCTTTTTTGATCAGTATGCGACAAATCTTGTGAACTTTACACTGTATGGACTACCTGGAATATACCACCGAAATAAAAAGTTGGCAATCTCGACGTGAGAGTGCTAATTCAAATGTACCAGAAAAAACATCAAAAAGAGGCTTAGAATAGCCTCTTTTGTCAATCATCCTGCATCACTCATCTTGCATCATTTTCGTTCTTCCAGTTTCACTTTCACATCCTTGACATCCCCTTTGTGCCAGACTTTCAGTGTGATCTCATCGCCGACGGCATACTTACTTATCGCATTGCCAAGTGGGTGATCCGCATCGATCTTCTCGCCGTTTATCTCGAGGATGATGTCGTTCTCCATCAGTCCCGCCTTGTCAGCCGGTGATCCGGGGATCACCGCGAAGTCCGTGACAGTCTGTCCGCGCACGATGAGCGCGCCATGATCGTACGGCAGGCTGTTCGCCTTCTGAATCGTCTCATCGAGCAGGACATAGCGCACGCCGATATACGGTATCGTGATTTTCCCCGTCTCCTCGACCTGCTGTGCGATGCGCTTCACCTGGTTGATCGGCAGCGCGAAACCGATATTCTCCGCGCCGCTCGCCATCGCCACGTTCACGCCGATCACCTCGCCGGAGAGACCAAACAGCGGACCGCCGGAATTGCCGGGATTGATGGCGGCATCCGTTTGGATGATATCCGTCAGGCGTTCCGTGTCGCCGAAGCTCGATCCGGCTGAGACGCTCCGCTTGAGCCCGGAGATGATGCCGCGCGTCACCGAATTCGCGAATTCTCCCAGAGGGTTGCCGATCGCGATGACGGTCTGCCCGACTTTGATCCGATCGGAATCTCCGAGCGAGAGCGCGGGAAATCCGCTCCCCGCTTCGCCGGAGCTTGAGCGAGGCGAGCCCTCAACCTTCAGGACGGCGATATCGTTGCCCGGGTCGCGGGCCAGCACTGTCGCCTGATATTCCTGCCCTCCGCTCGCGATGACCGTGTAGTCGGCCTGGAGATCGGAGACGACATGCTTGTTGGTCACGATGAGCCCGTCCGATGAGACGAAAAATCCGGAACCGCTGCCCACCCGCTGACGTTGTGTTTCCCCGCTGCCATTGCCGCCCCGAAAGCCGAACGGGTCGTCGAAAAAATTCCGCATTTTCGGCACGTCCCTGCTGACGACGATACTCACCACTCCGGCCGCGTTCTTTTCCACGAGATCGGCGACCACCTCATCCTCCGCGATGATGCCGGTTTCCGCCTGCGGGGTATTATCGCCATTTCTTTCGTCCGCGATACCCGACGCCGCTTTTTTCTGCTGTTCATAAAAACGCATCACGAACGGCGAAAACAGCCCTCCGATGAGACCGAAAACAAGCGACAAAATGAACACGACTGCCGTATTTTTTTGCATTTCCATATTTCATCAGAAGAAGAATGTCGGATCGCCATCGGCTTTCTCGAACAGAGTCTTCTCGAAATCGCGCATTTCCTGTTGCTTGAATTCTGCGCGCGCCTCCCCCTCATTCCACCGGTATTCCGGAGAGAGGATCCACACCGACATCCCCTGCATCTGTTCCGCAAGCCAATCGGCGAACGTCACCTTGCGGGTGAAAATCTGCCGCAAGCGATACAACTGTTTCGTATTCTCTTTCTTGATTTCCTCTATGAGGATGATATGGAAACCGAGCCCGCTCTCGATCACATCTCCCGGCACGCCGACTTTCTGCAGCGCTACCGGCTGGCGCAATTCAAGCGCCAGATCCTCTGATGCGAACCAGCCCAGCTCTCCCCCGTCTTGTGCCGTGCTGCCGTCGGAATACTTCCGAGCGACGTCGGCGAACGGCGTGCCGGAGCGCAACGCTTCCTGGGCCGTACCGATCTTCTTTTTGCCCGCAGAGGCGATATCCACTTCTTTCGCGAAGCTCGCCTGCAGTTTCTCCTGATACAGGCCCGGCATCACGACTTTCTCCTCGAAATCCCGGAGTGTCCAGCCGTACAGGCGGTCCAGATCCTGCTTCACGTCTTCGCCGCTGCCGTATTCTTCCAATGTGCGCGCGATGCCCTGCGTCGCCTCATCGGGACTGACGCGGATCCCGCGAGTCTCCGCCAAGAGCCTGACAGCCTCGTCCTCGATCATCTTGTTCAGCACTTCTTTCTCGCGCACCTGGAAGCGCCGCTGCCCGTCTGCCGTGGAAAAATCGACGCGCAAACCGACCGTGGAAAAATCCTGCGTCTCGTAGAAACGCCTGACGGACGACATATTCTCAGACAACGTCCGGTACGTTATCCCGCCGCGATAACTCACGATCGCTACCGGATACGGCAGCATGCTTTTCAATCGATCGGCCGCGGCATTCGGCTGCGTAGGAGTATAGACCGCCACCAGACTCGCCGCAAAGGCGACGACCAACGCTATCAGTCCGGCATAGACGAGCGTGCTCATCCGCACTGCGGCGAGCGGACCGCCGGGCATTTTTCCCAGGAAATCTCTCAGGCCGTCGAACATATGTTTTGCATCAGCATAGTTAGAAGAATATTTTCCACCATTTTTCATAATTCGGGATATCCCCGCTGTCTCCTTGGCGGACTTCCATCGCCGCCTCCGTGCCGGCATCGGTGTCCGGACTCTGCCTGATCACCACCGCCGTTTCTCCCGCTTTTTTCAGACCGAGCTTCTGCTTGGCTTCCCGCTCGCGGAAATCGTCCGAGGAGAAATAGCTGATCTTCTCGGAAAGCGTCTCGTTCTCGCGCCGGATCTTGGCGGCCTCCGTCTCAAGCGCGGACACCTCATCCTGGATACGCCGGTTCCGTTCGATCTGTTTCGACGAGACGACGAGCACCCAGCCGACCAGCCCCAGGAGAACCGCTATGACTATCCTGACCCACCACGTGCGTGCCGTCATATGTCAGTACAGAAAAAGCGGAGCGAGCAGAAACGCCACCATCGAGACCGCCACGAGAACCGATACGATCACCCACAGCCGATACGCCCTCTTGTGCATTTTCTTGAAACTCATACAGGGTAAGCGGTTACTCTCTTCCTATACTACCAAAAATGGGACGCTGAAACAAGAGAACGGCTAGCGTTCCTTGGCATTTGCGCCATTGATGAGCGCGCGGACTTCGCTCAGATCGACCGAGGGACGGTTGCGGAGCGGTTTGAACTTCTTCGGTCCGACGTGCTGCATCTGGGCGAGCGACATCGGAGCATCGGGCGAAGCATAGGCTTTCGCGTGCGCGACGCGCTCAGGCTGCGGCGAAGCCGATGCGGATGGAGATGGTTGCGGCATAATGCCGGCGTTTTTCGCGCCTATCTCATTGCGCGCCTTGGCGACGGAACGCTGATAATCGCGGAGACAATCCTTGCAGAATGTCGGACGCTTGCCATCCGGCACGAACGGTACCAGAGTAGCGGTGCCGCAGCTCGCGCACGTCGCCGGATACAGGGTCTTTTCCGGTACGGCAGCCGAAACGACAGGGACATCGTCAGGCGCCTCTTCTGTGCGGGGAACGCCGGCTTCGGTCACCTGTGTATTTCGAGGTGCGCGATCTTCCGCAGATATTTCAGATATTTCAGATATTTCCGCCCCTTTGTCTTCCAAGGCCTCAAGCGAAATGAGCGGCGCTCGTTTGGGCGCGCGCGGCGGCTCGAATACAGGCTGTCCCGATGGCGGCTCTTCTGCTGGAATCGTTTGCTGCGTAACGGGCGGCGTCTGAGGCGGTGCCTGAGACTGAGGCGCGCGTGCCGCCCCGGACATCGCACCTCCCTTCGCGGGCTGTTTCTTGGTATTCGATACCGGACGCAATGAGGGCTGCTGCGGAACCGTTCCTGGCGCCTGACGCGAGCCGCCTTGCTTCTCATCCGCGATCGCCTGACGCTCTTCGGGCGTCAGCATGCCGCTCCAGCGGCGGATCTTGTCTTCCACCTCCGCTTTGCTCGACGAATAGCGCTCGCGCGAACTGTTGATGATCTTCGCCTCGTTGCCGGCATCTTCGAGCCTGATCGGCGGCAAGGTCGTCGCGGAAAACGCGTCGCCGGCGATACCGTCGATCATCAGCTTGAGATAGATCTGATATTTCGGCAGGTTGATGATGTCGTTCATCATAAACACCGGCTCGAATTCCTTTTCCAAGAATTCCGCGTCCATCGCGCCCACGCGAAACGAGACGATGCTCCCCGCGTTGCCGAAGATCGCGTCGCGCACCTTCTCATCGATCTGCGTCACGTACTGGTTCGCGAGGATGAGATTCAGGTGATATTTGCGCGCCTCGGACAGGATATTCGCAAACGATTCCGTCGCGAAATTCTGGAACTCGTCGACGTACAGATAGAAGTCCTTGCGCTCGTCCTCGGGAATATCGACGCGCCCCATGGCGGCGAGCTGGATCTTCGTGATCATCATGGCGCCCAAAAGCGCGCCGTTGTCCTCCCCGATGCGTCCCTTGGAAAGATTGATGATGAGGATCTTCTTGTTGTCCATCACTTCGCGGATATTGAACGACGATACCGTCTGACCGACGATGTTCCGGATGAGCGAGCTCGAGAGGAACTGCCCGACTTTGTTCTGGATCGGCGAGATGACTTCCTGGAGCACGCGGTCGTTCCACTGGGAAAACTCATCCACCCAGAAACTGCGCACGACCGGATCGGTGATCTTCTCCACCACACGCGCCCGATAGGATTTGTCCACCAGGATGCGCGTCACGCCGAGGAGCGTCGAGCCCGGGTACTCGAGAAGCGCCAGGATGGCGTTGCGCAGGATATATTCGAGGCGCGGTCCCCAGGAATCCGCCCAGATCTTCTTGAACACGCCGACAAGCCCCGATGCCACGAGGTGGCGATACTCCGGGTCGACTTTCTCCATCACGTTGAACGCGATCGGAAAATCCTGATCGGACGGATTCAGATAGATGACATCGTTGATGCGGTTCGCGGGAATGGCCTTGATGAGCTTCTCGGCCGTATCGCCGTGCGGATCGATGAACGCGATACCGTGGCCTTTCTGGATATCCTGGATAGCCAGATTCTCCAGCAGGTTCGTCTTGCCCATACCCGTCTTGCCGATGACATACATATGCCGGCGGCGGTCGTCTTGCTTGATGCCGAAAACTTTTTCCTGATTGCGGAAATTCGTCTTGGCGAAAAAAGTGATATCGTTCTGGTCGTGAGCGGGCATAGTGTTAATATATGTCAAATCTCTTGAATAGGCAGATTAGCCGGTGCCCCGCCGCGTTTGGCCGCGACTCTCGTCATCGTCGGCGCGACAACCGCCATATCGGGAATATGAAAGACGGTCGCCAGCTCCGCGGAGCTCAAGAGGAATAACTTGTGTACCGGATCGATGTCGCGTGTCACATAGCGGCGAAACAGCCGGCGCTGGCGATACCTTAGCCGCGACGTGGTCAGGAGATAATTCGCATACGTCTTGGAATCCTCGTCCGGCTTGAAACTGTTGAGATTGAAATCGTTGAATTGTTTGATCGCTCCGATAAAAGCCGAGACTCCCGTCGGTTTGCTGAACACTTCCCGTCGCGCGACATATACATAGCGCATCCGCGTCTTAAACATCTGCTTACCGAGGTTTTTCTCCAGAGCCTTGAGCGTCTCCTTTTCTCCCGGAGTGAGACGGAACTCGACTGGCGCCTCATCTTTTTTATCTTCTTCCGCGACGGACGAGAACGTCACTTCATTACCGAAAATACCCTTGCCTATGTTCATGAACACGTCTTTGATGTCCACCAGAAGACGCATAAACACACCCATTTTCTCCTCTTTTATTTTTCCGAGAAATTCATCTACCGTTACTTCGCCTATCGAGTACCAATCTTCCTTGAGCGGCGTCGCGATGTACTGGAGCCACAGATGCTGGCCGGGTCCCATCTTGGCCATCGTCTCGATGACGCCAGCCAGAGGATCGATCATCTTTCCCGTCACCGACTCTTCGAAATGGTCGTAGGTCTTGATGGGATAGAGATCATCTTTTGCAAGCGCGAAATCCGTGCCCCAGAGTTCCCAATCCTTGTTCGGAACAGTATTCGGAACATTCGTCACATAATCAGGAACCTCAATGATCTCGATATCCGGGTACTGGGCATAGAAATGCGCCTCCACGAGATCGCGGAAACCGACCTGCGTACGGATATAGAAATGCACGCTGCCTTCGATACTGGCTATTTCCAGAGAAAATCCTGTCGGCAGCTCGCCCTTGATCCACAGCTCGGCGGTCGTCGGAGTCTTGATGACGCCGGCGAATCCGGCGAAGATGGACTCCATCAGCTGCGGGCTTTTCTCGATATCCCGCGGCGGGATGATCTCGAGCAGCACCCACCTGACTTTCGAGATGTACTGCCGCTGCGCGTACAGTTTCCAGAGAATCTTGAAGAGGAAAAAAAGAAGCGGCGGGAACACGATGAACCAGACATCGAATACGGCGGAAAATACGCTCCGTATGATCGAAAACAGTTCTGCAAGGCTGGAAAAGAGAGTGTTCATCTTGTTGAGGTTCGTTGACCCCGCACTAACTTCGGGCATATTCCTAGTCCCAAAAGAAAGTGCTGTTATCTATATTATTCCACTTTTTCAATATCTCCTACCACAAACATTGAGAATGTCTTTGCTGTTGAGCCCAGAGTTGGTGCGGGGTTGACCCCAGTTACATCGTCAAAAAAAACAGTTTATTTCTTGATGCTATAGGCGTTTTTTCCGACACGCTTGAAAAAGGTATTCAGATTGATGATGACCGTCGATCTCTTCACTTGGCGCACCTTGAGAGCTTCCGCCAACACCTGTTCGCGAGACAGCGGCGTTCCCGCCTTCCGGAGAATTTCTTCCAGCACTTCTCTGACCGTGCCCCGCGCATAGCCCCATTCGGAAAGCGCGTAGGTGCCGCGGCCGACGAGCACGAACCTCTTGTCCTTGATGAGCTCGTTGTGCACGGTCTGCGGATGGCTCTCGCGCTTCTTCCTGTTGGTCAGGCCATAGGTGTCGATCAGCGACGCGATCTCGCGAAAATGCAGCGGCTTGCCGACTGTCTTTAAGACCAGGTGCGCCTTCTCACGGGTGCCGCGCGGCCTGATATCGCTCCAGCCGGCGAGTCCCCAGTTGCCGAATACGTTCTGACACACGTCTTTCGCGACCGCGAGAAAATCGAAAAACTCCTGCCTGTCCGCCGTGCCGCCTGTTTCTCGGAAACGGGCGTAGAGAGTGTCTCCGTCAAGCGCCTGGCCGGCTTCCGTGAGGATCGCCTTGGCCGCATCCTTGATCTTTTTCCATTCGGCGAAGGGAAAGTCCTTCAGCGCGTAGACTTTCTCGTGTTCCTTGGTCGCCTTCTCGACCGTGATGAGAGGAAGACATTCGATGAAAACCAGGAGGGCTCCGCGTTCTTGCCCGCCCGCAGGCGCGAGCATCTCAAGGAACTCGTCTGTTTTCAGAATACCACTTTTTCCCTCGAGCGTCGATCGGATACGCGCGGCGATTCCGACGAAGAGAGGATGCGAGCGCTCTCCGCTGAGAAACCCGAGAGCGCTCCCGATCACCTGGCGCACGCGTTCGCGCGTGATCTTGTACGTCCGTCCGATTTCTTCCAATGTTTTCGGGCGCGCATTCTGCATGCCGAAACGCGCCACGACGATACTCCGGGAACGGACCGGCAGACGCTCCAGAAACTGTTCGAGCGCGAGCGCGAAAAACAAGGCTGCCTGGTCGCCGGCTGCCTGAGAAATTTTGGATGGGATATTTTCGCTTTGTGATATCATAGAGATAATCGGGGCGATTCTTGCCCGCTGGCTGCTGGAATATTATGCCTGCTCGAATCAATTAATATTACCGCACGTTCTCACTTTTTGTCAAGCCCTGTACCATTGCAGCGTCAAGTTGACACTTCCCAGTTCTCGGAG
>JBBTWT010000024.1:0-4880 GCA_038078615.1 Patescibacteria group bacterium
CTGATTCGTCCCCGTTACCCAATCAAGAGCGTAACTCAATGTGCTGCCGCCGCTCGCTCCCCACTTGGAAACCAGTCCGCGCGTACTCGTCAAATCATTGAATTTCGCAAAAAAGTCGATAGTGAAATCACTAGACCCGAGCTCGAGGGCTGCCGTGTCCGTGACACTGACAGAGTCATTGGTCCCATCGAAGTATATCGCTTGTTTCACCTTGCCTGGAGCCGCCAACGCGGCGCGCGCTCCCGTATAATTATAGAGTAATTTCACTTCCGTCGCAGAAAGCGCGCGGTTGTAGATGCGAGGGTCGTCGATCTTACCGTCAAAATAAGTGCTATTGTAAGTATCAGCCCCGATGGCCAAAGTCCGGGTTCCTGTTAGCGTACCGACCGTACCTGAAGTGACCGGCGAGATACTCTCGACAGCATTTACATACATTTTTGCATCGCTCCCGTTCCAAGTACCCACGACATGATACCAAACGCCCGTGCTCAGACTTCCCGAATCTTCACCGTTATAAACGGCATCAGTGCTTGCCAATAGAAAACGAAGCTTGTTATCGGTAGTAAGACGGAGTTGCCAACCGTTCGCCTGCGAGGCAGTTATGCGGCTGACGATACCTCGGCTCGCACCATTGAGTGTGTCAATATAGACCCATGCCGATACGCTAAAAGAGTCGGTGTTGTTAAAATTTCCAACCGATGTTCCTAAATCCACATAATCATCCACCCCATCAAACGAGAGCGCTTGACCGAGCCGGCCGGTAACCGGATTTGATGATGTGGTTGTCCATGAAAATACCACTCTTCCATTGCCGCCGTTGCCGCCAGCCGCACCGCCAACACCGACACCGCTCGCGTAATCGGAATCGCTTGTGTTGGGCGGGGTAACGCCACTTCCGGCGGTGTTGGTACTGCTTGTCACGCCGCCAACGTAGCCAGAACCGCCGCCACCGCCAGCATACGGTTCACCGCCGGAACCGCCATAATAGCCTCCACCGCCTCCGCCATCGGAATATGCAGTCCCCGCACCTCCAGAACCAAGAGAGCCTGCGGTAGAACCATAGCTTCCTCCACAATACGTTGCTTTCGCTCCTCCTGCCGTTTGTGTTCCGGCTCGCCCATACGAATCAGTACAACCCGAATATCCGTAAACTCCGTCGACTCCGTTCGTCCCTCCGCCCGCGCCGCCCTTCCCAGTTCCAGACCCATCATAATATCCACCGCCGCCGCCGGCACCAGCAATAATTACACGATTAGACAATGCTGTCCCGCCTTGACGAACATCAGATGCTCCACCGCCCGAACCGCCGGTATTTTGAGTATCTCCGCCACCATTGTATCCAGCGGTGCCATTGTACAAACCGGCGCCGCCGACATACACATTGAGAGTTTCTCCCGGAGTAACAGCCAATGTCCCTGTCGAATATCCGCCAGCACCACCTGTACTGGACGCCGACCCGCCAGCACCGGCGCCCCAGGATTTGATGGTGACGGAAGTGATGCCAGCGGGGACGGTGAGGGTTTGAGACGCGCCGGTGTAAGCGAACGCCTGCGAGCCGCTTGCTGCCAAAAAGGCTCCGGTTCCGTTGTTCCCGCTGCCGCTCCGATCAGAGACAGTGGTACCGGAAATATCCGCGGTGTCCATCGGCCAATGTCCGACCAGCCCGCTTGCGCTCGGTTCCGGCGGATCGAAATTATTGAGCGTGCCGTTGTTCCCTTGTCCGCTCCGGTCGTACATGATCAAGTCGGAGAAAGAAATATCGCCTCCATCGAACGGCCAGTACCCGACCAGGGATCCCAACACTTTCTCGCTCGCCCGATCGGTACCGAACTTCGTCGCGCCGCGCACGCTCCAGTACCAATACGCTCCTCCTGCGGTGAGGAGGATCAGGAGGATGGCTATGTACTGGATGATGCGATGGGATGTGAGAGACATATACACTAAAGCTGTTAAGCTGATAAGCTATTGAGCTGTTAAGCTGTTGAGCTTTTCAGATGGCGGGAGCTTGAGTTTTTTCATCATTGAATTGAGCATCCTTTTTTCTTCATCGAGAAGCGCGAGAAGCTTCTTGCTATGCGCAACATCTCCTAAGCCAAGTTTTTCTGAAACAATAAGTTGAGTTTCTAGTTCAGCAAGTGAGCCGCTAGCGATACGGAGAAATTGCAAAAAGTCTTTTCGCGTCGATCGGCTTCTGCCCTCCGCGATGTTCGAGGGGATCGAAACAGCCGCCCTTCTCATTTGCGAGGTCAATCCATATATTTCCTCTTTGGGAAAACGAGCGGTGAACTGATAGGCAGCAGAAACAATCTCGATACCTTTCTGCCATATTATGAGATCTTTATATGTCTCGATCATATCTCTTTTGCTCAGAAGCTCAAAAGCGAGCAGCTCATTAGCTTAATGGCTAAATAGCATATACAGGGTAGGCTTTCGTATCCATCTCGTCATCCGCTTTCATTTTCAATTTCGAACAGGCAAAAACGACCTCGATTTCAGGATGCGTCTTCTTGAAATTCAGAACGGATGTGGTGGCGGAAGTCTTCAATGAACTCTTGATTTCGACTGCCAATACCTTCTGATTCTCAAGTTTCAGGATAAAGTCTATCTCATTCTTTTTCTTGTCGCGCCAATAATTGAAATCATACCCGCCTTTGACGAGCTGCATAAAAACGGCATTTTCCAAAAGCTGTCCGGCATCCCCTCTGCTCTCGAATTTCCGGAAGTCATTCACGATAACATTGCGCAAACCGGAATCGAAAAAATATACTTTCGGATTTTTCACGATTTCTGTCCTTTTGTTCTTGAAAAACGGCTTCACCAGTCCGCAAATGAAAGTTTTTTCCAGGAAATTCAAGTATTTCTTGAGCGTCGGATACGAAAATTCCGAAATCTTTCCCAGTTCATCATATTCGATGAGATTCCCGATTTGCAGAGCCAGGCTCCGGATAAGTTTTTCCAGCTTATAATCATCGATAAGCCCGAGGATATCCCGCACCTCCCTCAAGAAATATGTATTGTAGATATTTTTCAGGACTTCTTTCTTTTCTTCCTCATCTTTCGCGAGAACGGCGCGCGGATAGCCGCCGAAAAGAGCATATTCCTCATAACATCTTTTCAGAGTCCCGTCGGCCTCCTCGCTTCCGATTGCCGGATGTGTAAGCGCCAGGAATTCCGCATTCTTTTTCTTCAGGATATTTCCATAGCCGCTCTCCTTATAGCTCAAAAATTCTTCGAAATCGAAAGGAAAGAGATGGAAAATGAAAATCCTCCCTGTCAGATACTTCAGCGCATTCACGGTCATATCGATGGCAGAAGATCCCGAGATGAAAATCTTCGTCTTCTCCGTATCAAAAATATATTTCAGTTTTTTTCCGCCGTTTTTGGCATATTGGAACTCGTCAATGAAGAGAAATTTCCTGTTTTTGACGTACACATCGACAAAATCATCGATGTTCCTGTTGAACATATTGAGAGCCGTCCGGTCCTCAAAACTCACCATAGAAGTACCTTCCAGCCCCTCGAAGATTTTCATAAGCATAGTCGATTTCCCGCACTGGCGCGGTCCGACAACGGCGATAATTTCCGGGGAATCCAGATACTTGAGAATCTTACTCTCTAATTTCCGCTTGATATACATACTATTATGCGAGTTGAACTAAAATTTATCTATAGTTTAATTATAGTTCAGCTCCCATTAAAAGTCAAATATTGTTTGTATTTGGACGTTTCACATCCAAATTTATGGATTTCGTTACTTTGATTCCACTATCCACCAGTCGACTTTTACGGGGGCAGTTGTGATGGCGGAGAGGTTGATGATGAACCCGGCATAATCGCCATCGCCGTTTTTCTTCTTGTCCGTCCAGCTGTACGCGCCGGGATTCTTCGTGAAGTTCGTGAATATCTTGGCGGCCTCGGTAATCGCGGTCGTACCGATAGTCACGGACTTGCCGTCCGCTCCCGTGTCATCATCGATGCCGTCGTTGTCAGCGTCCGTCACGATGGGCAAGATGGTCGCCGTACCGATGGTCGGTGCGAGCGGATCCACCACTTCGATCGCGAGCGCTCCGGTTTCGAGGACTTTGGCGCGGAGTTTGCCCTCGAGGAGATCGACGTTCCCGGAGACATCCTTGGCAACCAGATTATTGAGATCGAACGTCGTGTAGAAGTCGATGAGGGTTTGCATCTGGGTTTCGAGGAGGGCGGTCTTGGAGGCTTGCGTATTCATATCAAGCTCGAGCTGACTGGTGAGTGTTTCCAGTGTCGAGAGACGAGTGTCGTGGAGTATGAGTGCGTCATCGGTAGCAGCTCCTCTGACTTGGAGCGCGGCAAGCTCTGTCCCGATGATGGTAAGCTGGGTATCGACGGAAGCCTGGAGTTCGGCGATAGTCGTGATGTTCTGGTCGGTCTTGAGGGAGAGTCCAAGGATATCGGTTGTCTGCGTTTCGATAATCCCTTGCTGTTCTCTGACCGCTTGGGCGATGATCGGAATCAGCCCGATGGTATTGAGTTCCTTGAATCCGTTGTCTTGCGTCATCACCAGTTTCGGGAAAATGGTTTCCACTTCCTGGGCGATGAATCCGAAGCTTTTGGCAGTTCCGTCATCTTCATAGTTCCAGTTGTACGTGACCGGACGGAGCGACATGAGCGCGTCCAGTCCGCTCTCGAAACTGACGATATTTTTCTTCAAGCGTTCGTCGGAGGTACAGGTGATGGTGCCTCCGTCGGCCAGCGTACAGCCGGTGGTATTGGCGCTATTGAATCTGGCGATGACTCCGGTGCCGGAAGCGAGGACGTCGAGAGCGTAGGAAGGGCTGGTTTTGCCAATCCCCACCGCCCCCGTATTCGTAATCACGAATGGTGTGGTATCGGAGGCAATA
>JBBTWT010000025.1:0-8191 GCA_038078615.1 Patescibacteria group bacterium
TATGAAAATCTGAAACTGTATGATTATCGTCGGTCAGTATAAGGACAGAGTTGTGATGAATCTCGCCCGGGGAGAAGAACTCATCACTGCACTTTCTGCATGGTGTGAACAGAACGATATCGGCGGTGCGACTCTCACCGGACTGGGAGCGGCGGACGAGCTTGAGATCGCCTATTATAATCTGGGAACCAAAACATTCGAGCGGCATACGATCAAGGAAGAAGTAGAGATTCTTTCGTTTGTTGGAAACGTCGCAATGCTAGATGCCAAAAGGATTTTCCATATCCACGGCACATTTGGGCGCAAAGACCTCTCCACATTCGGTGGGCATATTTTCTCGCTGCGCGTTTCCGGCGCCTGCGAAATTCATTTCACTGTTTTTCCTCAAACATTCACGCGCGCCTATGACGAACAGACGGGATTGAATCTTTTGTGCGAAGCTGTCAAATGAGAGAGGAGCGAGTTATAGATAGTCGAAGTGCGTATGTGTGGTATAGATTCAAGCCATGAAAATATATTTCAGCAGCGCCATCCTGATGAGTAGTCCGTAATGAGCCTGTTTGAAATAGACGGCCTTGGGGGATTCATCAACTTCCGGCGAGATCTCATCCACTCTCGGTAAAGGATGCATGATGATCGATTTGGTTTTCATCCGCCGTACAAGAGGCAAGTCTATTGTATAACAACCCTTGAATTTCTTATATTCTTTCTTGCTTGAGAAGCGTTCTTGCTGGATCCGTGTCTGATACACGACATCGACTTTGCAGACAACCGCACTCAAGTCTTCCGTCTCTTCATACCAGATCGCGTGTCTTTTCAGATACTTTTTTATATCATCTCCTACTTTGAGGGCTTTCGGCGAAACGAAGTATATTTTTATACCGTCATATTTTCCCAAGAGGTATGCCAGAGAACGGATGGTTCGGCCATGTTTGAGGTCGCCGACCAAGGCAATGGCAATTTTGTCTATTCTTCCAAACTCTTTTCGTATCGTGTAGAGATCGAGTAAGGCCTGCGTGGGATGCTGCCCCGTCCCATCCCCGGCGTTGATCACGGGAATCTTTGACACGAGAGAGGCTCTTTTTGACGCGTTTTTCTCATAGTGGCGGAGCACGATCACGTCGGCATAGTTGCCGATCACCCGGATAGAATCTTCCAGAGTCTCTCCCTTCGCCGCCGAAGAAAACTCCTTGGCATTTTCTGTAGCGATGACGTTTCCGCCCAGCCGTAACATCGCTGATTCGAAAGAAAACCGGGTTCTGGTGCTCGGTTCATAGAACAAGGAGGCCAATATCTTTCCTTTGAGAGAATCATCAGTTTTCTTTTCCAAGCCGTCCGCCATGGAGAAGATGACGTTGATTATTTTTTGATCAAATTGCTGCGATTCGATGATATGTTTCATACATTTGTGGCGTTACGGAATCTGTCTCGATTGTGCTGATCCGACAATTCTGGCTGAAGCAGACTTTTGGATGGTCGCTATGATGGCCATATGGTCGCTTATGCCGGACTGGAGCCGAACATCTTCTGCCCTATAGTGCTGGGAACTGAACAGTCCGTCAACCATACGATGCTTTTTTCCTTTTATCCTGTGAAATTCCGGATCAAGGCTCGTCAGATACTCTGGGGGAATGTGATCCTGGTACCGTTTGGCTATCGTATCGAAAATTTCCCTCCCGCGAGGCGCATTCATATCGCCACAGAAGAGGATCTCATCGTACTCGGCCAGGACGGCCAGGAGAGCGGGAAGATCCTTGCGCTGACGCTCGGTGGCTTCTCCATCCGGTGTCCAGGTGAAATGCGTGGTGGCGATAGTGTAGGGGGTCGCATCGACTGTAATCGTCGTAGAAAGGAGCATTCTGTCTACCGGATTGGCTGTCTCATCGGTCCAGAGACGCAAGCGGTCGCCATATCTGGCATAATGATGCGATTGCCTATCGCTCATAGGAAGCCGAGAGAAGATTCCCACGCCGATAATTTCTTCGGCATCTCTGATAGGTAGAATACCCATCGGAGCGAAGATGCCGCGGGCATCGAGCGCCTTCTCGAAAACCGGCACATCGCGCTCCAATAACTCCTGCAGGCACAGCACGTCAGGTTTTTCGCGATGAATAAAATCAAGCACCCTTCCGATGTGCTTCTCTCCTTCGATATTGATGGAAATGAGTTTGAACATGAGCTGAACTGGCGGGACGATGTTGGACGTTTTTAGGCACCCAGAGCATCATCAATGAATTTTTTTAGCTCCTCCAAGTCCTTCTTGTCATTGTCATAAAAATAAGTGTCTATACCCGCTGATTGCGCGCTTTTTACTGCTTCTAGACTGTGTTCAAAATAAACAACTTCTTCTTTTTTTAAATTAAAATGCGATAACATCGCCTCATAGTATCTGGAATCAGATTTTTCCGGACTATGTTTCAAGGTAAAAACCTCATAAGGCATTTTATCCAACCCGAACATTTTGAACTGCTCATCGTTTGCTCCTGTTAAAATAATTTTCTTATTTGGATACGTCTCAAGAAGGTCAAACATCTCATTAAAAATGAGCCCATCTTTTGAAACAAAACAGTCTACCGCATCAACTAGAATTTTTTTCATAGATATATTTACTGGACTTGCGGAATGAGGTGGGAATGTATTTACACGATAAGGAGAGGTCTTCACTTCGGTAGAGCCCCTAGGACTGCATTGTGAATTTCCTGACTATTTGACGCAATAAATTGACTCGTCATCCTATCATTTTGTGCTGCTTCCATAAAATCCGTAAGGATCGCCCCGGATTCTCGAGCGATGATCTTTCCCGCTGCATAGTCATAGAGCTCATTATTATTGTTTATGATAGCCTCTATTTTTCCTGAGGCCAAGAGACAGAAATCGAAAGCAGGGGACCAATTTGTCAGATACCTTTTGATATTCAATGACCGTAATTTTTTCAATAATTCAATTTCGAATTGTGGGTTATTGATATATCCACAAGTATAGGATATTGCTACTTTTTCTAAAGAAGTCTCTTCGCTTACAAAAATGCGCTTGCCATTGCAGAAAGCACCCTTTCCATCCTCAGCATGATATGTTTGATTAAGAAGCGGGACATGTATAACGCCGGCGATACACTGATCTCCTTTCAGAAGTCCGATACTGATGGAAAAATTTGGTATTCCCAATACAAAGTTATTTGTTCCATCAAGTGGATCGACAACGAAAGTATACTCTGATTGTCGATCTATGAGACCGGTTTCTTCTGAAAATATATTATAATCTGGAAACTTTTCAGAAAGAATAGCAAGAATAGCTTGCTCTGATTCAAGATCAGCTTTGGTTCGAAAATCGGTGGCAACTGTCTTCTGTTCTATTTCAAGAATGTCTCCAAAATACTTCTTTATTATTTCACCACCCTTTTCAGCGGCGGTGATAATATCTTCGATCATACTGTGAAAATAATTAGCTGGGGTTATGGGACGGAATGGGGAGCTATTTAATGTCAGTCCATTTACCAGAAGCCTCATCATAGCTGGACAATATATCTCCTCCGACAGGAATTCCGCTGTCAAGGCTTCCGATGTAGTATGCCACCTCTATGACAGTTGCATCTGCGCTTGAGTGAGGGTATGTTCCTGCTCGTTTGTATGAATACAGATAAGCATCCCCTTTGTCGTCAGTAGTGGAAATTTCATAGAAATACACGTTTTTCCCCTCTGATCCTTCGGCGAAAATTCTTTGCTCTTTGGGATTTTTTTGACCTGATTTTTCGATAAATCTCTTAACCTGATATCGTATTTCTTCCAAAGAGGGCGCGCGCGGTTCTTTTTCGGCCGGTGGCGTCGGATTTTCGAAACTCATAGAATTAAAGCCAATAAAAAATTAGGTGCTGGGGAGAAAGGGATATCTAGTTGCCTCTTGCTTATTAGGGAATACCTGATTGTTTTTCTCTATTCCGCTCAAAGCTCGGGGACAGGGACTCGAACCCCGATTCACGCCTTCAAAGGGCGCTGTCCTACCATTAGACGATCCCCGAGCTTTGAAAAGAATTATTCAGATACCCAGACCTTCATTGATACCCTGAATCCATCCTTTTATCTCGCGATTCAAATCAGTGCTTTTTTTGACATCTATTCTGAGCAGACCGAAATAATCGGTCTGAGTATTCTTTCGATTCGTTTTTGGGTTGTGGCTTTTGAAATACATTTTCTCAATTTTTGTTTCAAGCAAGTTCTCCCAGAATTTTTTTGCCCTTTTTTTGTCTGCTGTCTGATGGATATAGATACTATAGGTCAATTCCGATTTTTTTCGCAAACATACTTGCTGAACCCATTTGTCAAAGAGAAGTATCATTTTCGGGTCAGAATTGTTGAAGGAGACTTTCTGCGAGACATTGTGCTCTTTCTGTTTCGATCCTTCTGCCCAATAGAGTACGGTGCCGATAATCCAGAGTTCTCTTTTGGAAATACTTTTTATTTCTCTTCTCGCAGATTCGATGATTGCAGACTCTTTCTTGATTCTGATAAGTCGGCTTGCTTCTTGTGCCTTCAATTGTGCCAGCTTTCTTTTGAGAGTGAAACGCTGCTGATGACGCTTGGCAACCCCGATACCGCGAAGCCAGACTGAAAGAGTAGACTTGGAGACATCAACTTTTTTCAGGATCTCATTGTATGAGAGCCCTTGTTTACGGAGTTTCAAAGCGAGCTCCTTTTCCTTTGTTTTGGTGATCATAAAAACCACAGATACAAGCTACATATATTATAGCTGCAGTTCGGATAAATGAAAAGGTTTTTAAAGGACGAAAACGACTATGCTTCCTTGATCAATTTTCCGCCGAGGAGATCCATCGCTTGGCTGACGAGGGGACTGAGAACGGCTTCATCAGCCGCGCTCGCTTTTTGATCCTTCGGCTCTGGAGCCTCTTCGAGCACGATAGAGAGCTTTATTTTCGATCCTAAGATACTATCAAAGGCGGTAGCCAGTGTCAATCGATTGGCATTCTCATCGAGACGCTCTTTGTGAAAAGGATACTTCACCGCGATGACGATAGTGGAGTCATGAGCGGTAAGCGGGCGGGCGGTCGAGAGGGCGAGCGTGAGCGAGGCGTTCAGTTGTTTGGCGGTATGGAGGATAGTAGCCCATTTTTCGCGTACGATACCGAGATCGATGATGGGATGTGTTGTGTTTTCTGTTTCAGATGTTGTTTCGGTTGCTGCCCCGGTACCATTCGACTCAGAGTCGAAGCTACGGGGTAAATTTTTGTTGAGAGTGGAGATTGGTGATTCGGGTTTTGTTTTGGTTGGTGTTTTAGAATAATCTTTTTTTGGCGATTTCGTTTCTGCCGCAAGAGGTGCCGGAGCCTGTTCGGCAGCGATCGTTTCGGGTGCTTTTTCTTCCGGCGGGGTGTTGTTTTTTGGCGGCTGCGAACTGCCTGCCTGTCCGGTAGGCAGGTTGGCTGACAATATCTTCACGATAGCGATTTCGAGAGGCAGTTCGGGAATGACGGAGGTCTTGCTGCCTGCTTGGGCGATCTGGAAATATTCGAGCATCCGCACGATATCGGCCGGAGTGAAGATGGCCGCGAATTCGGAGAGCGTCGTTTTCTGCTCTTCCGTCAGATTTTCCAATTCTCCGGGACCGTTCTTGGGATCGGCGGAAACGAGGAGGAGATCGCGGAGATAGTGGAGGAGGACGCCGCAGAAGATAGCGAGGTCGACGCCGTCCGAGACGAGCTTGCGGACGAACGAGAGGCTCGGATAGAGTTCGTTGCCGCCTATGAGACGCAGCAGCGTGACGATATTCTCTTTTTTGGTGGTACCAAGCACTTCGATGATCGTGTCTTCGGTGATAGGGGATGCTTCGAGCGAGGCGATCTGCATCAGGAGCGATTCAGCATCGCGCATCCCGCCTTCGGCCGTGAGAGCGATCATCTCGAGCGCGCCGTGCTCGATTTTCAGTTTTTCCGATTTGGCGATCTTCTCGAGCTTTTCTACGATGAGCCTGACCGGGAAACGCGAAAGGTCGAACCGCTGGCAGCGCGAGACGATCGTGTCGGGAACCTTGTGCAGCGCGGTCGTCGCCAGGATGAAGATGACGTGCGCCGGCGGCTCCTCGAGCGTCTTGAGGAGCGCACCCCACGCGCCGATGGAGAGCATATGCACCTCGTCGATGATATAGACCTTGTGCGAACCCAGTGTCGGAGGAAGATTGACCGTCTCGCGCAGCTCGCGGATATTGTCGACACCGGTATGGGACGCGGCATCGATCTCGATGACGTCGAACGAGCGCCCTTCGGCCATCAGGAGGCAGTGCTTGCATCGGTTGCATGGTTCCGCGTCGTTTTTCTTGCGATCGGAGCAGTTGACGGCCTTGGCGAACAGGCGGGCGAGAGTGGTTTTGCCCGTACCGCGGGGACCGGTCAGGAGATAGGCCTGGCCGACGCGGCCGAGCCTGAGAGCGTTGGTGAGGGTCGTGACGATGTGTCTCTGTCCGACGACATCAGCGAAGGTCTGGGGACGATATTTGCGGTACAAAGTGGTGGACATAATCAGGATAGGGAGGCAGGTCAGGGTGATTGGATAGCTATCCCAGTATATCCTTTTTTTGGAAAGAAAAGAAGCTCCGTAAGAACGGAGCTTCGCGCGTCGGTTTCTCGGTTATCGTTTGAACACGAAGAATTTGTAGCCGACGAAATTCCAGACGAGGGAGATGCCGGTCGCCGCCAGCTTGGCGATATTGGCCCAGAGAACCGCGCTCAGGCCGAACAATGGCGGGATAGACGTCGTGATGGCCGTGAGCACGAGCCCGTTGATGATGATGCCGACGACGCTGACGGCGAAGAATTGCGAGAATTTGAACGGTTCCTGCTGTGTCCGGGTCTTGTCCTGGAACGTCCAGCGCTTGTTCATGAAATAGCTGTTGACGACCGCGACGGAGAACGAGATGCTGTTGAGGACGAAGAGTTCGATGCCGGATGTGATGCCCGTAAGATAGATCAGGATATTCAGTACGAGAAAATCGATGCCGGTATTGATGCCGCCGACGATGATGAATTTGGAAAATTGCTTGATAAGCTTCACGAGGGGAGCCTGTCCTGCCGCCGCCATAAGGGGTGCATCCGGTGCCATTGCGGTGTTCATGCCGTGATTATGAAAATGTATTGCGTATCGCGCTTATGATGACTGCTTGATTTCCTTTTCGATCTCCTCCATGTCGCGCACCCACGAGTCGAGCATATGCGTGTCGCCGCGCGGAGCGCCGTCGCCCGGCTTGATGATGGAAGTGTCGGCGGGAGACTTGTCCTTCAATTCCTTTTTCCAGCTGTTGATGCTCTCGTTTTCCTCGGCGGCTTTGGTGAGGGCGGTCTGCCAGTCCTGGTGCGCGCCTTTCTGGATGACGTTCTCGATGGCCGCCCAGGTGGCCTCGATGCCGCGCGGAGTGACGATGGCCACCTCGTCGCCGGGAGCCGCCTTGAAATAGGTGATGGAGGCCAGAAGGACGCGGTACGGCTTGCCGTCGGCGAGGACGTAATAATTGCCGTTCTCGTCCTGCGTGACGACGGCGATGGCGTGACGACGGTCGATCGGGCCGATCTGCTTGTAGAGAAAGGCGCCGTCTCCGGTGATGGTGAGCTTGAGCATATCGCCCTCGACGAGCTTGGACTTGGAGGCATAGTTTGCCGGTACCGGGTACTGTTTGCCGTCCGTGCCAAGCATGATCTGGCCGTCGAACGTCCCTTCGATGACGGTGCCGCCAGTCGTGTCGAGCTCCATCTTTCTCGGACGTCCGGACTTCTTCTTGCCCTCGAGCTGGAGGAGCATCGCCTTGGCGCCCTGGATGGTTTTTTCCGCGCTCTGCACCATTTCGCGCAGAGCCCGGATCTTCATCGCCTGCTCCTGTTCGTTGTGGTGTTCCGCGTCGGTGCGCGTGGTATTGTTCGGTATCATATTTTTTGTTTTTTGTCGCGGCTGCTCCGGCAGAGAAAATACTGCCGGGACACGACGCCGCATTTTTTGTTTGTATATGTCTGAATTATATACGAATGTTTCTTGACAAGCAAGGGGTATGGGAGTGCGGCAAACGATATGCCGGATTAAGTCAAGGATATTTCAGATGGCCCGCCACAGATGCTCACCCCCGGTTCTCATAGTGGCTGGGCTTGTTAACATTGCAGCAAAAGGGTTTACACTTCCCCAGGAAGGTTTAAGCTAAA
>JBBTWT010000026.1:0-8631 GCA_038078615.1 Patescibacteria group bacterium
AACTCTTGACATACTGCGGATATAGTGTTAGTAATCAAGCAAGCGGTACCTTAATTTTTAGCTATTGGAGGCAATCATGAAGAGCATAGAACAGGCACTTGCGACCGCGATGAATCATGCTGTTTTTGCGGCGTACGGTGAACAACCGTCGGAACCCGTGAAAATAGTGATTCCTCCCGATCTGTCGTTCGGTGATTTCGCTATCGAGTGTTTTGCCTTGGCAAAACAGTTCAAAAAGGCGCCACCCGTTGTTGCGAAGGAGCTCGTCGAACACTTGATGAGCGATGCCCTTGCAACCTACTCGGCTGTCGGGCCGTACATCAATGCTCGGCTGAAAAATGGTATCTTGTTCAAAGCGGCGTGTCGCACAAATGAGCCGGTATCGGCTATCGGGAAGACCGTGATGGTCGAGTACCTTTCGCCAAACACGAACAAACCGCTTCATTTGGGGCATGTGCGTAACGGTGTTCTTGGGATGGCGATTTCGAACATCCTGGCATGGACGGGACACACTGTCATCAAGGCGAATCTCGTCAACGATCGGGGCGTGCACATCTGCAAGTCGATGCTCGCGTGGATGAAGTTCGCGAACGGAGAAACCCCGGAGAGCACGGGGAAGAAAGGGGATCATTTCGTCGGTGAGTATTACGTCAAGTTTGCTCAGGTAGCGAAAGATGATCCGGCGATCGAAGATGAAGCACAGGCGCTTCTGCGGAAATGGGAAGAAGGGGATCCTGAAACGATCGATCTCTGGAAGACCATGAACGCGTGGGTCTATGCGGGTTTCGCGAAGACTTATGAGAAGCTTGGATTTTTTTTCGATGCGTTCTACTTCGAATCGGACCTCTATATGCTCGGGAAGGACATCGTCCAGAAAGGCGTAGAGCAGGGTATTTTCGAGAAGGACGAAAAAGGAGCTATCATCTATATGCTCCCCGAAGAGAAATTCGGCACAAGTAAGGACGGCGTGCCAAAAAAGAGGGTGCTGCTGCGGAGCGATGGAACGAGCGTGTATATGACTCAGGATCTCGGTGTAGCGGTCAAGAAAGCTGAGCACCATGAGTTTGACGCCTCGATCTATGTGGTGGCATGCGAGCAGGATGATCACTTCAAGGTTCTGTTTGATATCCTGCAGGCCATGGGATTTCCATGGGCGAAGCAGTGTCATCACCTGTCATATGGTATGGTCGAGCTGCCAAGCGGGAGAATGAAGTCCCGTGAAGGCACGGTCGTCGATGCGGATGATTTGGTCGCTGATGTGGTGGCTCTTGCGGCCGCTGAAGTTCGCACGAAAAACCCCGAGCTTCCCGAAGAAGAAGTGATGCGTCGTGCGGAAGTGATCGGGGTCGGTGCGATCAAGTTCTACTTGATCAGAGCCAATCCGAAACAGAAGATCAAGTTCGACCCGCAGGAGTCGATTGCGTTCGATGGCGTCACGGCACGATATGTGCAGTATGCGTATGTGCGTGCGGCCAGCGTCGCAGAAAAAGCTTCTGCAGCCGGTCTCTCTACGGACGGAGTTGCATACGCCGCGCTCGGCAATGAAGAAGAACGTGTGCTTGCACAAGCATTGCTCGCGTTCGGTACAAGTCCGGGCAAGGCGGCAGAGCTGTACAACCCGGCCATTCTTGCCAGCGCGGTCTATGAACTGGCGAAAGCATTCCACCAGTTCTATACCAAACATCAGGTGGTCTCTGATGCTATTGAGCTTTCGAAAGCGAGACTCTCGCTCGTCAAGGCAACAGCTTTGGCGATCAAAACAGGGCTCAATATGCTCGGCATCGATGTGTTGGAGAAAATGTAATGCTTCGGCATATTTGTAGGGGGCGGTCTTTCGAGATCGCCTCATTTTTTTATATCCGAAGCCACAAAATATGAGCCTTGACATAAGCGCCTGTCCATTGTATTCTTGCCTGTAAGTCTTTTTTAGAGCGTCCTTTAATAATTTTTGAAAAGCGAGGTGAATCATGAACGCGGATGTCATCGATGTACTCCGACGACTCATCGGTATGAATACCGTGAGCCATAGGTCAACGCGGGAGATTGCCGACTTTGTCTGCAATTATCTCGAACCGTTCGGTTTTACGATCGAACAGCATGTTTACCGCCTGAAAGACGTTGAAAAAAAGGCTGACGTCGAAAAGGTGAATGTTATCGCTCGCAAAGGCGGTGACGATCTCCATCTGGCGCTTGCCGGACATATGGATACGGTTCCGTTCAAGCAGGATGAGTGGCGTACCGACCCTCTTGAACTCACGAAAATGGGTGACAAGTGGTTTGGCAGAGGCACCTGCGATATGAAAGGGTTCCTTGCTCTTGCTATGATTGCGGGGTCACGGATTTCCGTCAGTCAGCTGAAGAGACCCTTCGGACTTGTATTCACGAGCGACGAGGAGGTCGGATGTATCGGGGCAAAGAAACTCATTCGTGACAAAGGGCGGGTCGCCGAAATGTATATTATCGGTGAGCCGACGGAGTTTCAGCCGTTTATCCTGCATAAAGGCTATATGTATATCAGCATAGAGCTTCGTGGCAAAGGCGGGCATGGCTCGCGTCCTGCTGACGGAATTAACGCAGTCGAACGGGGTCTTTTGCCAATCTTGGGAAAGATCGAAAAGTTCAAACGGCATCTCGGAGATATCGTGGATATACGTCTCGATCCTCCGTATCCGACGTTGAATATCGGTGTCGTGTCGACCGGCGAGAATTCCGCGAAGAATATGATTGCGGACTATTGCAGGGTCGAGCTCGAGATACGGCCCGTCCCGGGACAGGACGTGCATGAGATGTTCCATGCGTTCTCGAACTATCTTACCGATGGTGAAGAGAGGGTGGATGGTGTCGGCGTGAAAGTAGCATTCAAACGCGCTCCGACGCCTCCTATGGAAACGTCACGAGAAGCGCTTGTGGTGCGGGAAGTGGAGAGGATGTGCGGCCACACTGCATGTTCGACATCGTTCAATACGGAAGGAGGCGTGTTCAATGCCTCGGGCGCTCACTCGGTCATCTGCGGACTTGGTTCCATCCAGCAAGCGCATCAGCCGAATGAATTCGTGCATGAGAAGTATCTTACCGATGCGATGGTTGAGAAGTACATCGCGACTATTCTCAATATCTGCGGAAAGGAGGTGTGACATGCATGATTACGCCTTGTTGCGTGAGTCGCTTGCGAACGTTTCGCAATGGAGGGGTCGGCGTGTCATCGTGCACGTCGACCTCGGTATTCTCAACAAAGAGAAGTACACGTCGCCTATCATCAGTGATGTGTTGTTTCTCCACAATGCCGGTATCGAGATGACGTTTTCTTGCGCTGGCATCGGCGCCGCGGCATTCGTTCAAAAGGCGAGTGCCCGTGGCGTGAACACCGTGATGATTGACACGATCTCCGATATTGTCGGTCTTGCCGATCGCCTGAATGCGGTCAAGGTGTTCTTCCTGTGCGAAGGGGATGGGGTATATGATCATCGGCATATGCTTGTCCGCGAAATGACGTCTCAAGAGGCGGCAAGTATGCTTCAGGGGCCCGTCGTTCACGGCGCTATGTCCGAGAAGGTGCGTCTTGCGGTGCGTCTCTGCGAAGGCGGACGCGTACAGCGAGTGCATTTTGCGAATGGTCGCAAGGAAGGAGCGTTGCTTGATGAGTTCCTGTCGAGCAAGGGCTCCGGTACGATGATCTACCGCGACGATCCGCCGTACAAGATGGTGCGTCAAGCCGTGTCTGACGATGCGGTCGGTATCGCGCATATGATCAGAGATACGGTCGATTCGTCGATCGTCGAAGAGGTCGTATTACGGCGCGTCAGTGACTGTAGGATATTCACTGTCGATGGGCATATCCATGCGGTCGCAATGTCATCGTATGAAGACGGTGTGATCAAGGTTGGATACCTTGCGCATTCGTCGGAGTTCGATGCATCGGAAGTGTTGTATGTACTTTTGCAGCACATCATCGATGAAGCGGCAAGGTGCGGCGCAAGGAAGATCACAATCGAGCCGAACAGGGCACCTATTCTGATCGGAATCTGGCCGTGGTTCCTGAAGCTCGGGTTTCAGAAGAGCTTACTCGCATCAGGAACAAACCACAAACTGTGGGAAAAAAGTCTGGAGCCATAACAAGGGCTCACAAGGGCGTCAGTAACACACTGGCGCCTGTTTTTTTATCCTAATCAGTCGTGCCCTTGCAAATTTTAGATGTTTTGATACAATCAAAGACAGGCATGTAATATTTAAACATTGTAAAAGGAAGAGTATGCAACATTTCGGAGAACACGTGATGATCGACGGGTACGGAGGGTCGTACGAAAAACTGAACAACAAGGATATCGTCCTGCGTTGTTTGGATGAGCTTCCGGGGAAGCTCGCGATGAAGAAATTGGCCAAGCCGGAAGTGTATTTCGCTGCTGGAAATGACAAGAAAGACCCGGGCGGCTGGAGCGGTTTTGTGGTGATTGAGGAGAGCCATATCAGTATTCACACCTTTCCGGCGAGGGGATTCGTGAGTATCGATGCATATACGTGCACGAACGACCTGGACCAGAAGTTTATCGTCGATTATTTCAAGGAGGCTTTCGATCTCACTGATGTCGAGGAAAACTTCGTCAAGAGGGGAACGCGCTATGAGGAGACCGCTACGATTACAAAATAGAGCTTTGTTTCGGTGTTGAGAGCAGCTTCTGAGAGAAGGTATCCCTTATCTAAGCCAAAAAGAGCCACTCGTGATTGACCCCGTGAGATATCTTGCTTGGGAGTGTTGTGTTTGACGCTTACGAGACAAAGTCGCCTAGCGGCTTTATATGCTGTACCAACTGGTGTTCCCCGGATATCTAACGGGGTTGACATGGTGGTTTTTTTGGTGTATAATGGGTGTTCTGTTGATTTAACAATTTTTCTTTTCCATCAATCCTATTTCGGAGCCGTATAAAGCGGCAGGAGGCTCAAAATGTTTCGCGGCATTCGCAAGATCGCCGCGGAGATCGCGGCTTTCAAAGCATTATATTTTTTTTCAGCGATTTTCATTGCGGGTGGTGTCTTCTTGATGGCGCTAGCTTTGAAAATCAACACGAACAGCTCGGTTGCCTTGGCGGTGGTTGTTGCAACTCTCGCGATTGGAGCGCTTGCCAGTCGTCAAGTCCAGAATGACGATGTGGTGACGAATGTTGCCATCGGGCATGGTCTGTACAGCGCGATGAGCTGGGTGTATGACAATCCGGTATACATCAGTGTCATCTACGGGTTCGGGCCGGTAGAGGGCGGATTGTACATGACAGCCGGATCGGCGGTTATCTGCCTCCTCTTTCTGGTGTACTACCGGAGGAAGCGGGTGCCATGGATGGGCTGGGACGCTGTCGATATGCTCGCGGAAAAGAGAGCGCGGTACAAGGAAAAGTATCTTGCCTGGGCGTCGGACGGGATTTTCCGGCGCATCGCGAGTCTCGTGTTCCTCATACCGGCCGTCATGCTCTTTGCGATCATGTGGTTTATGAGTCGCTTCAAAAAAGCCGGCAACATCCTCGGATTTCTCGTCCTTTGCATCATTGAGGATCCGTTCATTGCGACGGCATTCGCGCGGCGCAATCGGGTGGGGGATGGACTCACAGGGAAGGATTGGGGAGTCTTCGGACTGTCCATCATCTTGAGCAACGGCTACTGGGTGGCGAGGACAGTGGTCGTTATTGAGGCGGTCAAGTATCTCGGGATCGCCTGAGCGCGTGTACTACGGAACATCGTAGCCACGCGCTTTTTTCTTGCATTTTTCTTGCAAAAAAATGAAAATTGATGTATAATTAGAGCTATAATAGAGACATAATTTGTTGGAGAGCATCTGCCGTGTTGTCACGCTAAGGTATTTTTTTGTTAATTCTTGTGGTTGAGCTGATGGTATTTTAATTTCAATGTCTATGCAAAACAGCAATCCGAACGGAATCCACTATTTTTTGGAGTTTTTCGGGTGTGATGTCCGACAGATCGACAGCGTTGATTTTTGGAAAGATATCCTGCCCCGGTCGGTTGAAGGGACAGATATCAAGATTCTTCACGATCATTATTATAAGTTCGAACCCCAGGGCGTGACCGCTTTTCTTCTGCTGTCCGCCTCTCATATCTCGGTGCATTCTTGGCCGGAGCATGGGTATGTGGCGTGCGATGTGTTCGCATGCGGCGAGGAGAAAGATACTGATGCGATCGTCCGTTCTTTATCCGAACATATCTCCCATGAGCGTGTCAGGATCAACAAGGTACAACGAGGATTTACCGTTGACAAGTGATGAAACGATATGGTTCAGGATTCCATTGAGCTGCCGATTTTCTGTTCAGGGGGACGATGAATGTGAAGATAAAGAAAATGCTATCAAGTACCGCATCCGATTTCCAGGACATCGCGGTTTTTGATACTGACGAGTACGGCCGATGTCTCGTGATAGACGGCGTGATGCAGACGGCGGAAACCGATCACTCGGTATATGATCGCGAGCTTTTGAAACTGTTGCAGACAAGCGACCGGAAAATCCTCATTTTGGGCGGCGGTGACGGGTATGTGGCGGAGATGGCGCTCAAACTGAATGAGAGCCTGGACATCAAAGTCGTCGATATCGACGTGGAAGTGGTTCAGGCAGCCGAGCATTTCTTGGGTCAAAAGATATTCCATCATGAGCATGTGGATTTGTATGTGGAGGACGTCTTTCGATTCTTGGAGTTTACGGTGCGTGAAATCAACGGTCATTTCGATGGTATCGTATGTGACCTGACAGATGTGCCGCTGGGGAGAAAAGAACAGGAAGGTTTTGAAAAATTTTACAATAGCATCGTTTCATTTTCAAAAGATATCTTGAAACCGGAAGGGTGGATCAGCGTGCAGGGCGGGGCATCGGAAGTGACGAGCGACTTCATCGATTCGGCCAAGATTCTTGAACACATACTCAAAAAAAACTTTTCTGATGTGGCACGAAGTGATGTGTTCATCCCGAGCTATGGCGAATCCTGTGCTTTTCTTTTTGGTAAAAACGGGTAAAGAGTGGCATCATGTACGGTTTGGCGACATTTCTGTCGCGTGGTAGAATACGCGTAGCGATTCCCTTGCGGTCTTGATTGGCGGATTATTCGCGGAGGAGTTCAAAAATACTAGCTTTTGGTCAGGCGAACGACATATTCTTTATGAACGACGACATATATGTCTCTTTGGAAGAGGCTAAAGAAGAAATTTGGCGCAGGTGGAATGATGTGGGATTGAGAAAGAGAATCGAGGATGAGCTGGGGGAAAGATTCATGCCGAGTTTTCGCGATCATCCGCGCGGGGTTTCGTTTCGGCAGGTATGCTCGCCGGATAATGAGTTTGTATTTCTTGGATCGGAATGTTTGCAAATAAGCCCAATGTGATATATGATGACAACCAGTCAAGGGCGTTCTTTGACAATCAAAAACAAGGAGACGATCATGGCTGAACAGAAAAGCACACAACATATCTTCAAGAAAGATAAGTATGTGAATGCCCGTGGTGGCAATTCATGTTTTCTTGACCTCTATTGTAGCGCGTGCAGACAACATCTCGCTCTTTACCAAAAGGATGGGCATGGTTCATTGATACGGTTGTATCTTGACAGGATTTTTGATCCGAGAGAGCTGTCCGAACTACAGTCTAAAAGTATAGGAAAGAAGAATATGCCAAACCTTCGATGTCCGAAGTGCGGTTCACTCATCGGTACACCGATGGTGTATGAACGTGAGCAAAGACTCGCGTTTCGCCTAATCCGCGGCTCGTTCGTAAAAGAAAAGAGTAGCGGTAATTATCCCCCCTCAAATCAAAATTCTCAAAATGTAGAAAGAGGAGACGTCAATGAAAACGAGTATCAAACCACTCAGCGCCGCTGACATCAGCAAAAGATCGAAGCATATGTCAGTTGAAGCAATTGGTGCTTTTGTCAGTCTGATTAAACGCTCAATGGAAGCGTTTTCCAAACGTGTCAGTGTCATTGAAAACGGCGTAAAACGTTACTATGCGGTTGAGCGAAGAGGCATCGGCATTCTTAAAACTGAGTACGGTAAGTTTTGGCAGTACAGTTTTGTGATTGATGACCAATGGGAGAAATACTCAGTGATTGTTAGGGGGGGGGCTTGATCAAAATCATCTCATTCCTGCATTTAAGCAGACAATCAGCCTTGTCCTTCGTACTGATTCAGGTTGCGAGACGGGGCAGGTTTTCGGTGATCTGACATGCGAGTGTAACGAACAGCTACATCTTGCACTGAAGACCATCGAGAAAGTCGGCGAGGGTATGATTATTACTATTCCGCGACAAGATGGTCGCGGAATGGGGCTAACATTCAAACTTGCCACTCTCTGGCTTCAAGATGTTCTTGGAGTGAACACTGTTGAGTCCGCAACATTGTTGGCTCCAGGCGGAGTCATTGATGTTCGGACATATTCTGGTGTCATTTGCATTTTGAAGTTTTTCGGCATAGCGAAGAATTGCAAAATTAACTTAGCGACGAATAATCCGAAGAAGGCGGAGGTGTTTGCTGAAAACGGCTACACAGTTGTGGATTATACGCCAATCATTGTTGAGCCGAATGAACACACGGAAATGCACCTTAAGGCAAAACAAGATCACCTTGGGCACAAAGGGCTTGTCAAAAAAA
>JBBTWT010000027.1:0-19432 GCA_038078615.1 Patescibacteria group bacterium
TCATCCTTTCCATTGTAGCATGGAAAGTTCGGTTTCATAGTGTTATGTGTATAAAAGGGTGCTTGTTTATATGCTTGTGATAAAAAAATCGTCTTTGTTTTTTCAAACAAGAAAATATACGGCGCTGTCGGTAGTATCGCTTCTGTTATTTGGCGTCTATCTTTTGTCAGGAGAAATTGCGCTGGCATCTGGCGGTGGCGGTGGCGGTGGCGGTGGCGGTTGGGGGGGTTCTTTTTTCATACAACCACCGTGTGGCTCTGGCGGCTACTGTGCTAGCGGCGGTGGCGGTGGTGGAAACAATAATGCCTGCACCCCCACTTACTCCAACTGCAACTCATCTCCCAATAGCTGCGGCATGACCAATCCGGGACAAAGAAACAGCTGTACCGGAGTCTGTAACGCCACTTCTCCTGCCGAAAGCCTCTGTACTCCCCCAATCGACGGCGGCTGGTCATACTTTGGGCCCTGCTCCGCCACAGCCTGCGGCACGACCGGCACCCAGACCAGGACCTGTACCAACCCCGCTCCTGCCAACGGTGGCGCCAACTGTGTCGGCTCTCCCACCCAGAGCTGCGCCACTCTTCCCTGCTGTATCCCCGATTGCAACCGAAGAGGCCAAGTCTGTGTCGGCAAGACCTTCAATGACGCCAATGGCTGTGGCATCAACAACTGCGAAGGCGCCCGTTCCTGCGATTACAACTGGAAAGAAGTGGCTCCGTAGAAAAGAGATGATAGAAATATCGGAGAAGAGGGATAAATACCCCTCTTTTTCCTTTTCTGAAGCTCTTTTTCAAAGGTTCTCAAGGGTTGCTTTTTTTCGAAAAAACGGGTAGAATAAGAAGAGAAGTGGTTTCGTTAACAGCCGTTTCTTTTTTAATTCAAAGTATGTCGCTTACCTCGTACCTCTGGGGCATCCGCCTGTTTACGCTCTTCGCATTGTCCGCATGGCTCGGCGTGATCATCCTGATCGATCCGGAAGAAACGGGAGGTATGGGCATCGGGCTGTTTGCCATTAGTTTCTTTGCGTTACTCACGGGCTGTCTCACGCTTTTCGTGACATGGGCGTATCGCAAGGCGCTGGGAGAAGCGGGAGCGGCGCATCATCTGAGTGGCGCATTCCGTCAGGCGCTGCTTCTCTCCTTGTACGGGCTCGGGATCGTCTTCCTCCAGTATGCGCGGATTCTCACCTGGTGGGACGCCCTCCTCTTCCTCGCGGCGATACTGCTGATCGAATTCTCGTTCCGGCGCCTGCTCGGGCAGAGAGACGCATGACATCAGAATATTTGTATAGCCTCCCGCCCCAGTTCCGCACAGGGCGGGATGAAAAATAAAATAAGCGGCACGGAAACGCCTAGCGGCTCTGACATGAGCCAGTATAAGACGTAATTAAAGAATTGAAGCGGGATGCTCATATTTTATAGCGTTTCGCGGACTCAACGATAAATATGGCAAAGACAGAGCAGACCAGCTACGGCGCGAAATCCATCCAGGTGCTCGAGGGACTGGATCCCGTGCGCAAGCGTCCCGGCATGTATATCGGCGGCACGTCGACCGAGGGGCTGCACCATCTCGTCTGGGAAGTGGTGAACAACTCTATCGATGAGGCTATGGCCGGGCACTGCACCGAGATCACGGTGCGACTCTTGCCGGATCATTGGGTGGAAGTGCGGGACAATGGCCGCGGCATTCCCGTCGACATCCATCCGCAGACCAAGAAATCAGCCCTCGAAACGGTGATGACGGTGCTCCACGCCGGCGGCAAGTTCGGCGGCGAAGGCTACAAGATTTCCGGCGGCCTCCACGGCGTCGGCGTGTCGGTCGTGAACGCGCTGTCCATCGTCACCAAGGTGACCGTCGAACGCCAGGGCAAGGTATGGGTGCAGGAGTACAAGCGCGGCAAACCGGTGGCGAATGTGAAGCCGATCGGGAAATCCGATACGACCGGTACGACGGTGCTGTTCCAGGCGGATCCGGAAATTTTTCCGGAGATCACCTACTCCTGGGCCAAGATTCTCGAGTACCTCCGCTATCAGGCATTCCTCACCAAGGGGGTACGTATCAATACCGAGGATCGGCGCGAGGTGCAGGACACAGACGGGGCGTACAAAACGAAGCGCCACAGCTTCTATTTCGATTCCGGCATCGTCTCATTCGTGAAGTTCCTCAATCGCAAGAAGGCCGTGAAGAATCTCACGCCGGTGTATATCGAGAGAACCGCGAGCGATATCTACGTCGAGGTGTCGTTCCAGTTCACCGAAGGATTCAAGGAACACCTGTTCGCGTTCGCCAACAACATCCTGAACCCGGGCGGCGGCACGCATGTGACCGGTTTCAAGATGGCGCTCACGCGCGTGATGAACGACTATGCCAAGAAGAACAATCTCATCAAGGAGAAAGAAGGCGCCTTCACCTCGGACGACCTGAGCGAAGGGCTGACAGCGGTCGTGTCCGTGAAGCTGGCCAACCCGCAATTCGAAGGCCAGACCAAAGACAAGCTTAATAACGTCGAAGCGCGCGGCGCCGTATCGCAGGTGACGGCGGAAGGGTTGAACGAATTTCTCGAAACGCATCCGGCCGATGCCAGGGCGATGATCGAGAAATGCCTGCTCACGGTGCGGGCGCGCATCGCCGCGCGCGCGGCCAAGGATGCCGTGCTGCGCAAGGGCGCGCTCGAGGGGATGACGCTGCCGGGCAAGCTCGCTGATTGTACGAGTCGCGATGCATCACGATCCGAGGTGTACATAGTCGAAGGAGATTCTGCCGGTGGTAGTGCGAAACAGGGGCGCAACCGCGAATTCCAGGCGATCCTGCCTTTGCGCGGAAAATTGGTCAACGTCGAGAAGACGAGCCTGGACAAAGTCGTGAAGTCGGATACGCTCAAGCCGATCATCATCGCGCTCGGCATCGGTATCGGGGAGACGTTCGATATCGCGAAACTGCGCTATGGCAAGGTCATCATCATGGCCGATGCCGATGTCGACGGTTCGCATATCCGCACGCTCCTCCTGACATTCTTCTATCGCTATTTCGAACCGCTCATCCGCGAAGGGCATATCTACATCGCCCAGCCGCCGCTCTATCGTCTCCAAAAAGGCAAAGACATCCGGTATGCGTATACGGAAGAAGAAAAACTCCGCAGCATCGAGGAAATGAAGCGGGTCGCCCTCGCGAAATCGGCTGCCAAAAAAAATCAGAAAGACAAGAAGGCCAAACAGTCGGAGGAAGCAGGAGAAGAGACCGGAGCAGAAATCTCGGCAGGGGAAAGTGATGAGGAAACCGTCGGCGGCATCTCGATACAGCGCTACAAAGGTCTCGGAGAAATGAACCCGGAACAGCTCTGGGAAACGACGATGAATCCGGACAACCGGATAATGCTGCGGGTGACGATCGAGGATGCCGAGGCGGCCGACGAGCTCTTCGACATCCTGATGGGCAACGAAGTCGAGCCGCGCCGCCGCTTCATCCAGACCCACGCCAAGACCGTGAAGAACCTGGATGTGTAAAAAACTTCAGGCTCTTTTTGAAGACTGTCTTTATGGTGGTACTATGAAAATGCTCCACCGGTCGGCGGAGCGTTTTCAGTTTCCGACAGCTTCAGTTATTTCTTGTTGCCGAGGATCTTGAACATCTTCGTGCCGCAGACGGTGCAGATGCCCTTCATGGCCTTGCGTCCGTTCTTCATCTCCACTTCCTGCGAGTCCTTCATCTCCCTTTTCTCTTTGCACTTCATGCAGTGCCCCGTCTCGGCCATCATTTCATTAGCCATAGTATTACTGCTTCGTTAATAGTTAATACTGCCCGTAGTATACACCTTCTGGGGAAATGTTCAATCCCCCGCCGGTTACGGGCTTGACTGGGCATTTTTTCTCTGGTATGCTGACACAACTTGTAAAAGTGTCGCCGATCCGCTTTTTCGGGTTTACCCCGTTAGACAGTAACTTTGAAAATGATATTTTTGGTAAACGCGAGATAGGTGTTTGTCCAAAGCTGTCTAACGGGGTATACTGGTTCTATGAAAATGCCACTCGAGAATCTGCAGTCCATCATCCGCTGCCCGGTGTGCAACAAGAAATACCGGCGGGCGTTGATGCTGGTGCTCGACGAAGACGACAAGCGCACGACGCTCCACCTGTCCTGCGCGGATTGCGGGGCATCGTCGATGGTGTTCGTCTCGATGGGGCAGTTCGGCATCGTCAGTCTCGGCGTGCTCACCGATCTGGAACAGGGCGAGGCGCGGGCGGTGTTCGCGAGCGAAACGATCTCGGCGGATCAGGTGATCGAGGCGCATCAGTTCCTGAAGCGGCATACCGTCGGCGTCGAGGATCTCATTTAATATACTATCATCTCTTAATCAGATAGGTACTGGCATATGGCGGAGCTTACATTGCAGGTGAAAATTCGCGAACAGGCAGACAGGCATCTGGATACCATGCGCAAGCAGGGCTCGATTCCGGCGGTGATGTACGGCCACGGCCTCAAGCCGCAGATGTTCTGGGTGCAGTACATGCAGTTTTCCAAGCTGTACGAGAAGGCCGGTGAGAGCAGCATCATCGAGGTGGCTCCCGAAAAGGGCGAGACGGCCAATGTCATCGTAAGTGACGTGCAGCTCGACCCCCTGACGAACCGATTCTCCCACATCGATTTTTTCCAGGTGCGCATGGATGAGAAGCTCGAGGCGCACATCCCGCTCGAATTCGTCGGAGAAGCGCCGGCGGTCCGTGAGATGGGTGGTATCTTCGTGAAGCCGGTGGATCAGATCCTGGTCAGCTGTCTGCCGAAGGACCTGCCGCATTCCTTCGTGGTGGATATCTCCGTCCTGCATACGTTCGAAAACCATATCCAGATCAAGGACCTGAAGGTGCCGGCCGGCGTCGAGATACTGACTGAACACGATACGACGATCGCGCTCGTGGAGGCTCCGCGTACCGAAGCCGAGATGGCCGCACTCGATGAGAAAGTCGAGGCTGACGTGACCAAGGTGGAAGGCGTCGTGAAAGAAGAGGCTCCGGTTGCCGAAGAGGGCGCCGCCAAAGACACCAAGGCCGCGAAAGCGCCCGCAGAGAAGAAATGATCTTTTCGAGAAAATATCCCACTCCGTCTCTCACAAGAGGCGGGGTTTTTGATTTTCAATCAACATTATTACCAAACGAAGCGAGCGAAACGAAAGTTTGCTTTCGTTTCCGAGCGCAGTGCCGGTAAAATCGGGTTTAATACCCGTTATTATCAAGAAATATTCCAGAAGTTTTTTAGGGAACCATTAGCGAAATTGCTTCGGTACGGTTCATCTAAAAATTTCTGGAATGTTTCTTGATCCATTGCAAAGTCTCTTCTTGCACTTTTGGAAAAAGCGCGGTGAGAGCTTTGAGCTCTGCCGGAGAAAAATCTTGGAGGACGAAATCATGGGATGATATGCCCGCCCTCCGCCAGCTGGCGGATCCGCGTTCTATTTCGGGCGGGCATACACCCATCGTTTCAGTCGGCCTTCCGATGCCGAGACGGATGCGGCAGAAATCCTGCGTGCCGATCGTATCGATGATGTTCTGGACGCCGTTGTGTCCGGCCGCGCGCGATGACATCGTCACTTTGTGGGTTCCGGGAGCGATGTCGAGGTCGTCGTGGATGACGATGATATCGGACGCCGAGAGTTTATAGAAACTGAGGAGCGCCTGTACGGCGGTGCCGGATCCGTTCATAAACGTATCCGGTTTGACCAGAAGCGTTTTCTCCCTGCCGAGCATACCGCTGCTTGTTTCTGCGGACATTTTCTTGTCGAGGACAAATGGCGTGAATGCGAGCTCCTGCTGCAGGAAATCCATGCACAAGAATCCCGCATTGTGGCGGGTGCGTTCATATTTTTTCCCCGGATTGCCCAAGCCGATTATTATTTTCATAGCATTCCATTCTTGATTCCCTATTCTCGATTCTTTCCCGGACGCGGTTGCGGTGGGAGGACTTCGGGGAAAGCGGTATCATCCGGGAGCATGTCCGCGGTATTTTCATCGAATGACAATGTTGCCGCCAGATCCGCGCCGATGACTATGACGAAGTCGGAAGTATCCCCGACAGGAAGAGTGAGGGCAAGGCTATCGGTTTTCCTGAGAGCAAATTTCTTCAGGAGCTCGTCGAGGCTGAATGGTTTCTGGAGGCTGCTCCTATCAGCAATCATACTCCGTTCCGGCTGGTTTTCCAACGTATGGAGAGGCGCGAGGGAAACTTCGGCAAAATCCATTTCTTCGGCGATGAACCGTTTCATCTGTGTGGCGATAGCGAAATCTTCCGGCGCATAGAGAACAGTGAGCGTCGATTGTTCATCTCTGATATGCTCACGGCGCGCTTTCAGCTCGTCGAGACGGAAAATATTCTCGCTCACGTCACGGATCTCGCTCCAGTTGCCGACGCGCGGCACGAGGATGAAGGCGGCGACGGGACCGACCTGGATATGGGAGACGCGCAGCAGACTCTCCTTTTTCCAGGCATCGATGACGATCGATGTGATGTTCTTGGTATCGAGCGTTTTGGCGAGCCTGAGAAATCCTTCCATATCGCCAAGTGACATATCGGTACGGACGCTTTCGCCGAGAACGTCCAATATATCATTGACCGCGAAGATATTGAAAAATGTCCCGAGAGAGAAGGCCTTGTCCTTGATGGCCTGGATGACTTGCTGCTGGCGCTTGGCGCGTCCGAAGTCGCCCTCGGGGTCGTTGTGCCGTTCACGGACGTATTTGAGAGCGGTCGCGCCGTCGAGCGTCTGCCAGCCTTTTTTTATCTGGAATGTCTCATAGCTGTAATTTTTGCCCGGGTAGCGGGGGTCGTAGAAATCGCGAAGCACCTCGACTGGGATGCCGTCGAGCGCATCGATCGCTTTCTCGAAACCGTCGAAATCGAGCATGAAGGCATATTCGATCGTCTGGCCGGTGATCTCTTCTACGGATGCGCGGATCAGTGCGGCACCGTCGCCCTGGCTCAGCCCGTATTGGTACAAGGAATTTATTTTCGTGTAGAGAGCGGTGTCGGGGATGGGCGCGTAGAGATCGCGGGGCAACGAAAGGAGCGCGACTTTCTTGCCGGTCGTATCGATACTCATCAGCATCACGGTATCGGTCAGGTTTCTGCCGGGATAGCGCTCACCCGCGCGGCCGAGGAGCAGGATATCGATGCGGCCAGCTTCTTCTCCTCGCAGGAGCGTGTGCCGTGTTCCGATGAATGAGGAGGCCAGACGCTTCATATCGGCGAAAAACGATGCCGGTGTGTCGTTTCGGATCTGGATACTTTGGCTTACGGAGAGACTTTTGTAGAAAAAGAATGTTACGGCGCCGAGAACCGTCAGGAACAGCGAGATGATGATGCCGAGCAGGATTTTTTTCCAGGGTAACCCGCGCCCTTGCTTGATCGCAGGGGGTATGAACAGTTCCGGAGGCGCATCCGGAGGAAAAGAATCATAGGACGGATATTCCCGCGGCTGTTCGTTGGCGGGCATGGGCGGCGCTTGCGGCGATTTGCGGAGGCTGTCCATAAGGAGAAGCTGATTTCAGCTCAGCAGAGCGGTTTTTGACCCTTGCCAAAGCGTCAAAAGTCTGTTAGAATATCAATGTTTTTTACTGTACAGTGCCAGGCACCGCCACCGAGGCTGAAGCACCGAGTTTTCGTGTAACTGAAGATCCGAAACGTATGCTGGAAAAATCGCGGGAAACAGAAGCGGAATACCTCGGCATCGGCGGGCTCTTGTTGGAAATGGTCAAGGTGTTTCTCTTGGCCGTAGTCGTCATTATACCTGTTCGCGTCTTTTTGTTCCAGCCGTTTTTCGTCCAGGGATCCAGCATGGAGCCGAACTTCGAGGACGGGCAGTATCTCGTCATCAGCGAGTTCGGATACAAGCAGACGGATTTTGATTTTTCCGAAAGCCTCAGCTTCACCGTCGATGCCTTCAAGACCATCGAGCGCCAGGATGTGACCGTGTTCCGCTATCCCAAGAATCCCGAACAGTTCTTCATCAAGCGCGTCATCGGCCTGCCGGGAGAAGCGGTGGAGATCCGCCGGGGCAAGGTGATCGTCTCCAACGCGATCCATCCGGACGGATTCGTATTGGATGAGAGCGCGTATATCGGCACAGGAACATTGACGCAGGATATGCCGCGCGTTGCTCTCGCAGACGACGAATATTTCGTGATGGGCGACAATCGGATGGCGAGCTATGATTCGCGCTCCATCGGCCCCATCAACAAAGACAAGATCATCGGACGGGTGCTGCTCCGCGCCTGGCCGGTCGGACGATTCTCGCTCTATTGAATTTTCGAGTGTAAGTTTTTAAGCACATCGCTATGTCCCAGAAGAAAGCGGCCGTGAAAAAGATATCCCACAGCGCGAAGACAGGCGGCGAGAAGAAGACGCCGGCCAAAAAGAATGCCCCCGCGAAAAAAACATCCGCTTCGAATCCGGTGGAGGCGGAGATGCTGCTTCAGACGCTCCGCGGCATGCGCGACATCCTGCCGGACGAGCAGCCGTACTGGGAACGGGTGAGGAGGGCGCTCACGCACGCGTCGCAGGAATACGGTTTCCGCCGCATCGATCTGCCGACGGTCGAGTTCGCGCATCTGTTTCTGCGCACGGTCGGCGAGGGGACCGACATCATGGACAAGGAGATATATCTCTTCAATACCCGCGGCGGCGATCGCGTCGCGCTTCGTCCCGAGATGACGGCGGGTCTGTGCCGCGCCTACATCGAGCACGGGATGGGCGTCCTGCCCAAGCCGGTCAAGCTGTTTTCCATGGGGCCGGTATTCCGCTATGACCGCCCGCAGGAAGGCCGCTACCGCGAGCACTGGCAGGCGAATTTCGATATGTTCGGGGAGAACGATCCGATCCTCGACGCGCAGACGATCCAGCTCGCGCACCGTATCGTGCAGCAGCTGGGGCTGAAGAATATCGAGTTCCAGGTGAACAGCATCGGTACGCCGGAGTCGCGCCGCGACTATGAGAAAGCGCTGGTACGCTATCTGGAAGCGCAGAAGAACAAGCTGTGCCAGAACTGCCGCGAGCGTCTGATGACGAATCCGATGCGCGTCATCGACTGCAAGGAAGACAAGTGCATCCAGCTGACCGCGCACGCGCCGCAGTCGCTCGATTATCTCGATCAGGAATCCCGCGATCACTTCAAGCACCTGCTCGAATACCTCGATGAGCTCGAGCTGCCCTATACGATCAACACGCGTCTGGTGCGCGGACTGGATTATTACACGCGGACGGTATTTGAGATCCGCTCCACGGATACGGAGGGCAAGCAGTACTCGCTCGGCGGCGGCGGACGCTACGATCGCCTGATCGAATCGCTCGGCGGCGAACAGACGCCGGCTATCGGATTTGCTCTCGGACTCGACCGCATCGTGATCGAGATGAAGCGCACGCAGGTGAAGCCGTATCAGGAGCCGAAACCGCGCGTATTTCTGGCACAGCTCGGCGATATGGCCAAGAAGAAGAGCCTGAAGCTGTTCTCAGAGCTGGAAAAAAACGGTATCCTCATCGCGGAGAGTTTCGGTCGCGGCAGCCTGAAATCGCAGATGCGCGTCGCCAACCGCCTGGGGGCGGAAGTGACGATCATCATCGGGCAGAAAGAGGCGCTCGATGATACGGCGATCGTCAAGGATATGATCTCCGGGACGCAGGAGACGGTCACGCACGAACGGCTGATGGACGCCGTGAAGAAAATCCTCAAGACCAATCAGGAATTGAGAGTTTGAAAAAGCTTTATGGGAGATAACATCTTTCTCAAAATCATCCGCAAGGAGATTCCCAAGGATTTCATCTACGAGGACGACGAGATAGTGGCGTTTCGCGACATCCATCCCATCGCGCCGGTGCACGTCCTGATCATTCCCAAGAAGCCGATCGAGAGCATCGCGACGATGGAGGCCGCGGACGCGCCGCTCGTGGGCAAGATGTTCCTCGTGGCACAGGGCATCGCGCGGGACTTGAACATTTCCGAGAAAGGGTATAAACTGCTCATCCGGGTCGGGCAAGACGGCGGCCAGGAGGTTCCGCATCTCCATCTCCATCTGTTGGGCGGAGCGAAGCTCGCGGAGAACATCCATCCTGTGTAATTCCGCCGAAGGCGGATCGGCAAAGCCGGATGACACAGGGTCAACCCCATAAATAATTGAAAAATCAAAATTTGATTTATCTAGGAAAGGAGGTCGTGTCTATGATACAAGTGCGTAAAAAAGAACGGGAAACCGCCGAAAGCCTCATCCGGCGTTTTTCGCGCCGCGTACAGCAGAGCGGCGTGCTGCGCCAGGTGCGCAAGCAGCGCTTCCATCAGCCGGAACAGAGCCGCACCAAGCGCCGCGAAGGAGCCCTCTACAAAGTGAAGATCCGCAAGCAGATCAACCGCCTGAAGAAACTGGGCAAGTTCGACGAAGACGCGCTCCGCGACATCAAGAAGAAGATGTAGCGGCGTGCAGAAAACGAGAAGCCATCGGCGCAAGCCGGTGGTTTTTTCGTACGGAGACTCTCCGGACGGAGCGATCAAAAAATAGCATCCCCGACAGAGAATCTTACTTTTTATGCAATTGCATAAAAAGTAAGATTCTCTGTCGGGAGGGGATGTTATCGGCGTGAGACGGGGGATTGATTGGCGCGGATGAGCTGGTGGGGAGATATCTGATGTTAGGGTGGTATGGAGGCACCAGATGAGTGGTGGACACACATAACGGTGGACAAGCGCTCGTTTGACAGACAGTCTCGGGGGGGGGGTACTATGGAAGACGAAAGGGGCTAACAGGCTAATATCTACCATGAAACATTATGACAGAGAAACCATTTGATCCGATGACGCATCTGGAGGAATATGGAAAGACCGAACAGGAGGTTGCTCGCGTGAAGTCGGACATCAGCGGCGAGAAGACAGCGGAAGATATAGAGGCGCTTGTGGAAGAAAGAGAGCGGCTGGTCGCGAGCTTGCAAGTGCAGAAAGACGCAGCGGAAGGTCAGGCATGGAAAGACGATGCGACTCTCGATGACGCCCGCAAGCGGATACAGGAACTCACCGATGCGATCGAGCAGTACAAGCATCAGATCACGGAAATCACCGGATCAAAAAACCCAGAAGCGAATCGCAAGACTATCCCTGACATCGAAATCCTGCAGAAATCCAACGAACCATTCCTCCTCGAAACCTTCACAGCGTTGTATGGCAAAGTCACTGCCAAAAAAGCCAAGCAGGAAGCGCGCCTGGAAGATCCTCGCATGCTCGATTACCAAGCCCTCTCCATAGACATCGATGCAAAGAAATTCGGAGAATATATCCTGAACCCCGATACCCAAACCATTGATTTCGAGCATGCCAAACCCCTCATCATCGATCTCCCCCAATTTGTCGGCAGACCGAGACATGAAGCGATGCGGTACATCATCGACACCTACGGCTCCACCCACCGCATCCCCGGCATCGAGTACTGGAGATGGATACTGGAAAACCCGGATAAAGCTCCGCCAGAGCTCAAGGATGGCAACTATCACTACTTCCCCGGTTCTGTGTTGCGCGACGAGAATGGTCGCTGGGGCGTGCCGAACGTGGACTGGCATGGCTCGAGGTTCGATCGGGATGCGGGTTGGCTAGTCAACGTCTGGTTCGCGAATGATCGGGTCGTGCTCCTCGAGAAATGACCTTTGATCTTGAACCTTGCCTTTGCGCCTTGCCCTTTGAACTTGAAATTTGAACCATGGAGGCACCGCTTCCCATATTTTTTTCTTCTGTTTTTCCCAAACAACACTTTTTACGCAATTGCGTAAAAAGTGTTGTGCGTTATTTCAGGACGAAACAGAGGCGCTTGGTTTTGGAATCGTACCGGAAAGGTTTGTCTTTCGATGAGAGTTTGGTATGATACGGGAGATAAGCAGATAATGGAAAAAAGTATGACTTTGTACGAGACTGTCGGGACGCACCTGAAGGAGGCGATGAAGTCGGGGGATACCTTGCGGCGCGACACTTTGCGGCTGCTGCAGAGCGCCATCAAGAACGTGGCTATCGAGAAGCGGAAAGCGCCGGCGGAATTCTCCGACAGCGAGGTGGAGGACGTCATCCGCCGCATGGTGAAGCAGCACAAGGACAGCATCGAGCAGTACCGCGCCGGCAATCGTGCCGATCTGGCGGAGAAGGAAGAGGCGGAATCGACCCTGCTCTCGGCCTATCTGCCGCAGGCGATGCCGGAGGAAGCATTGCGCGCGCTGATCGAGTCGGCGCTCAAGGGATCCGGAATGACCGCCAAGGCGCAGATGGGGCAGGCGATGGGTGTGGCGATGAAGCGGGTGGCCGGCCGCGCCTCGGGAGACGACGTGCGCCGGATAGTAGAGACATTGCTGGTCTGATGTATGTCCGGCATCAGAGAAAAGATTTCAGAAGTTTTTAGATGAACCGCGCCGAAGAGATTTCGCCACATGGTTCCCTGCCCGAAGCGCCACATCGTGGCAGGCGGGCCTAAAAAACTTCTGAAATTTTTTCTCGAATTTGAAAAAAGTTGAATAAGGCGTGAGAGTGACACAGTAATTATTCGCAGTTTTACTGACCAGGTATGAACGTAATGCTGGAATATATGGAAGAGACAGAGGCTCCTTTTGGCGAGGAGTTCCTGACGGGAGTGGCTGCGCGGACGCTCGAAGAGTGCCATTTCCCGTTTCTGCGGGACAAGGATATCAGGCTGAGCGCCGTCGCGGTTTCCTCGGAGAAGATCCGGGAACTGAACCGGGAGTATTGCGACAAGGATGCGGCGACGGATATCCTCTCGTTCGGCGAATATGCCGACAGGGCAGAGCTCGCGGAGGAAATCGGGCAGGAAGTGTTTCTCGGAGAGATTTTCTTCTGCCCGGCGTTCATCGCGGAAGCGGCCGCGGAGGACGAGGTGACGTTTCGGCGCGAGCTGACCTATATCTTTTCTCACGGCGTCCTGCATTTGGCGGGATATGATCATGAGGAAGAGATGTTCGCGATCCAGGAACGGGTGACGGATGCGTGCGCACAGTAGGCGCCGGGCAAAAAATAGTATAGGATAGGAGCACATAACATACGGAGTATCTTTATGAGTCGATTCGCGAGAAGTTTTTCGTACGCAGTCAGGGGGATATTGTTCGCAGTACGCAACGAAAAGAACTTTCAGATAGAGATCATCGTGGGGGTATCCGCCATCGTGCTGACGCTCTTCTTTCCGCTCTCTGGAATGGAGCGCTCCCTCATCATACTTTCCATCGCTCTGGTGCTGACGCTCGAGCTCGCGAACACCGCATTGGAACGCATCATCGATATCCTGAAGCCGCGGGTGCATCCGTACGCGCGCGTCATCAAGGATGTGATGGCGGGCGCGGTACTGCTCGCCTCTCTCGCCTCGGCCGCCATCGGAATAGCCATCTTCTTGCCATACATCGTCGATTTCTTTCAGCTCTAGACCGCTTTCCCTTTGCGCTTGCGGGTTTTCGAGGTATACTACGGGGCAGAGAGCTCTGTTTTCAGGAGGGGCTTCTTGTTCAATTTTTGCCTGTATCCGTTTTTGCCATCACGCGGACGCTGATGGCAGAACGTGAAGACCATTTATATACTCTATTATGTCGAGAGGTCATTATTACGTCGGATTGGATATCGGTTCCGCGGAGATTCGGGCAGTGATTGCTCAAGAGATTGCTCCTCAGGAGCCGCTCCGCGTCGTCGGCATGGGATCGACGCCTTCGGCCGGCATGCGCCGGGGAGTCGTGGTGGATACGGAGAGCGTCGCCAAGGCATGCAACAGCGCCCTCGAACAGGCGGAACGGATGGCGGGACATCCGGCGGACAATGTCGTCGTGAGCGTCAGCGGTACGGAAATCGCCTGTCAGAGCGCGCTCGGCGTCGTGGCGGTGGGACGCGCCGACGGCGAGGTGGCGGAAGACGATATGGCGCGCGTCCTGGAAGAAGTGCAGGCGCGGCTGACGATGCCGCTCAACCGTGAGATCATACACGTCATTCCTAGGGATTACCGACTCGACGATCAGAAGAATATCAAGGATCCGCTCGGGATGCATGGCGTACGTCTCGAGATGAACGCGCTCGTGATAAGTGGCAGCACGGCGCATCTGAAGAATATCGCGCGCAGCCTCGAGACGGCCGGAACCGCCGCGGAGAGTTTCGTTGTGGAGCCGATCGCCTCCGCCGAGGCGGTGCTCAGTACCAAGCAGAAGGAGCTCGGCACCGTGCTCATCAATATCGGCGGCAGTACGACTTCCATGGTGGTGTTCGAGGACGGCGACCTGCTGCACCTCGCCGTCCTGCCGGTGGGCAGCGGCCATATCACCAACGACATCGCCATCGGCCTGCGCACGTCGATCGAAGTCGCCGAGGCGGTGAAACTGCAGTACGGGAGCGCCCTGCCGGATGAGATCGGCAAAAAAGAGGAGATCGATCTCAGCATCTTCGACGCGCAGGAAGATGTCCTGGTATCGCAAAGGCATGTGGCGGAAATCATCGAGGCGCGTCTGGAAGAGATCCTTTCTTTCGTGAATTCCGAACTGAAAAGCATCGGCCGCGAGGAATTGCTTCCGGGAGGCGCGGTGCTCTCCGGCGGCGGCGCGCTGCTTCCCGGCGCCGTCGAGTTGACGAAGAGAATACTGCGTCTGCCGGTGCAGATCGGGTATCCGAAACCGCTCGGCGGCATCCTCGATCAGGTGGATACTCCGCAGTTCGCGACCGCCGTGGGTCTTCTGCTCTTGGCGCAGGCGAATCATTCACACAAGCATTCTTTTTCCCCGAACAAGATACTCGGTTTTGTTCCGGAAGGCATACATGCTATACTAGGAAAGGTGAAATACTGGTCAAAAAAGTTTCTCCCCTAGGGAGTCGAGTCGGAACAGAAAACAAAGAAAGAAATACAAGATGCTTTTCCCGGAAAACAAGCGATTTTCCAGGTTTTTTCGTTGTCTTGACACATTTTCTCGCGTTGTGATAGAGTGAATCTTCAAGAAACGGATCCCGTTCTCTCCATGCGTACGGCGATTTCCGAAAAACACAAGATCCGTACCCGGTCAATTACCTAATCAACTTTTTTAAGGGGATATATATGGCGGAAATCAAACCCGATATCGAGACCTTTGCGAAGATCAAAGTGGTGGGAGTGGGCGGTTCCGGCGGCAACGGTATCACGCGGATGATCGATGCCAAGATCAAGGGCGTCGAATTCGTGGCCATCAATACCGATGCCCAGGCGCTGCACAATTCCAAGGCCCAGGAGAAGATCCATATCGGGAAAAACCTCACCAAGGGACTCGGTGCCGGAATGAATCCGGAAATCGGACGCCAGGCAGCCGAAGAGAATCGCGATGAGATCCAGGAAGTGCTGAAGGGCGCCGATATGGTGTTCGTCACCTGCGGACTGGGCGGCGGAACCGGTTCCGGTGCGGCGCCGATCGTCGCGGAGACGGCCAAGGAACTCGGAGCGCTGACGGTCGGCGTCGTGACCAAGCCGTTCGCTTTCGAGGGAGCCCAGCGCCGCGCGATCGCGGAAGAATCTCTTGAGAATTTGAAAGATCGCGTGGATACGCTGATCACCATCCCGAATGACAAGCTGCTCTCGATCATCGACCGCAAGACGACGCTCGTGAACGCGTTCCGCATCGTGGACGATGTGCTCCGCCAGGGCGTGCAGGGAATTTCCGATCTCATCACCAAGCCGGGTATCGTGAATGTCGACTTCGCCGATGTGCGGGCGATCATGGAAGACAGCGGCAGCGCGCTGATGGGCATCGGTATCGCGTCCGGCGACAACCGCGCGACTGAGGCTGCCAAGGCCGCGATCAACAGTCCGCTGCTCGAGCTGTCCATCGACGGCGCCAAAGGCGTGCTGTTCAATATTTCCGGTTCGAGCGATCTCACGATGCTCGAGATCAACGAGGCCGCCAGCATCATTACCGAGAATATCGATCCGAATGCCAAGGTCATCTTCGGTGCGGTCACCGACGACCAGATCCGCAAGGGCGAGATCCAGATCACCGTGGTGGCGACCGGATTCGATGTGGCGCGCGTCAAAGAGCCTTCAGCCGGGCTGATCACCAACAGAGCGTCTGCCTCTCATTCCAAGTCACGTCCCGTCTCTTCTGCTGCTCAAGCGCCGGTGTATAAAGATGAAGAGGTATCGGAAGAAACGCTGCATTTTCCGAGCCGCAAGATCGAGCAGCCGGTAATGATCATCGAGGAGAAGATCCAGCCGCGCGGTATCGCTCCCCGGAATGAATCCAAGGAACTCGTCGAAGAGGAGGATCTCGAGATCCCCGCGTTCATCCGCCGCAAGATGAAGAAATAGTCTTTTTTTGGAGTGTCATTTTTTGTGGTAAGATGCTCTTATGGAGCATTTTTCTTTTGTACAGGAGAAGGGGCGTGATAGAATACGGAAGCCTGGATGAAAGAAAACAAAATTACCGTTTTGAACTGGAGGTTTTCTTTTTGGTTTTGCTAAAAAGCTAACGAAGCTAAAAGCTAAGAAGCTGCCTATATGCATTGTCCGTTCTGCAATCATCCCGAGACCAAAGTCATCGATTCGCGCGATACGCAGGAAGGGCGGGCTATCCGCCGTCGCCGCGAATGCGAAAAATGCCAGGCCCGCTTCAGCACGTATGAAGAAGTGGAGATTTTCCGTCTGCTGGTCGTGAAGAAAGACGGTCGCAGGGAGGAATATGACCGGAGCAAGATCGAGAAAGGTCTCCAGCGCGCGTTCGAGAAACGGCCGGCTGCCGAGGAGAAAATCGATCGTATCTTGGGCGAAGTGGAATATGCCCTGCATGAGAAACGCGTCGGCGAGATTTCCAGCCGCGAGATCGGCAGTCTCATCATGGAGAAGCTGAAAGAGGCCGATGACGTGGCCTACATCCGTTTCGCGAGCGTGTACAAGTCTTTCGGCAGTGCCAAGAGCTTCAGGAAGGCTCTGGAGACATTGGAATAAAGGGGTATTCTTCCCCTGTGTTCCCGTCACTCGCTCGAAAACGAAAGTAAGTTTTCGTTTTACTCGCTTCGTTAGGGAATAAGGTATGCGCAAGGACCAGATATTTCTTCTGGCATGCTGCGGGTTTATCGGCGGAGTCTTCGCGGGCTCTTTTTTCGTTGTTGCGTGGTGGATCATCTTCCTTTCGTGCGCCCTCTTGATCGCGTGCGTGGCGGCATTCCCGCGAAAGAATGTGTTTGTTCTTTTTCTTCCTCTTGCCATGTTCACCTTCGGAATCCTTTCTGTTACCAGTTCTCTGGATCAGTTTCGTGAAGATGCTCTGTATGTCGGAGAAGTGTCGGGCATCGGACGCGTTGCAGATGACCCGGAAGAGAAAAATTTCTACCGCCAAGTCATCATACGCATGGAATCGTGCGACACCGCGTATTGTCCGCAAGAAAAAATCCTCTGGCAGGCCCCTCGGATCGCGGATATCGTCCCGGGAGCCCGCATCTCGTTCACCTGCACGCTCGAACTGCCGAAGAATTTCGATGAGGGATTCGACTACCGCATGTTTCTTGCCAAAGACGATATCGGATACGTGTGCCACACGGCATCAAAGGCTGAATGGCCGCAGGAAAATATGCGCGCGCGACTGACCAGATTGTTTTTCATACCGAAACACTCATTCGAAGAGGCACTCAACAAGAGCGTTCCACAACCGGAGGCAGGATTGGCGGAAGGCTTGATTCTTGGTGGAGACAATCGTTTGCCGGGGGCGCTCAAGCAGGCGTTCATCAAAGCGGGGCTCTCACACATCGTCGCCATTTCCGGATACAATATTGCGCTGATCGCCCAGGGGTTCGTGATATTTGGCATCGTGATAGGACTGTGGCGCAGGCAGGCTCTGTGGTTTGCCGCTTGCGGGATCATTCTGTTCATTCTTATGGTAGGCGCTCCGGCATCGGCGATACGGGCGGGTATCATGGGACTCGCTGCGTTCGCGGCTCTTTCTGTCGGCCGGTTGTCCCGATCGATCAACGTTCTTGTCTTCGCCGCGGCGCTGATGCTTCTTTTCCAACCTTTGCTTTTGCGTTATGATGTCGGCTTTCAGCTTTCATTCCTGGCGGCGCTCGGCATCATCATCGCGGTGCCATGGCTGGAGCGCCTGTTGCCGAAAGAATTCATCGGCAAGAGCTTCGCCGAGATAGCGCTCCTGACATTTGCCGTGGAACTGTTCGTTGTGCCGCTTCTCATCTATCAGTTCCATATCTTTTCTCCGTACGCGCTGCTCGCGAATGTGCTCCTTTTGCCGCTCGTGCCGTACGCAATGGCGCTGTCTTTTATCGGAGCGCTAAGCTTTCTCGTCTTGCCGGGACTGCATCTGCTACCGGCCGGGCTCGCGTATCTTTTCTTGCGCACCGTCACGTTCGTTGCAGAGCGGATCAGTGTCTTGCCGGGCGCGACCATGGAACTCTCGATCGGTGCGGGAGCATTGCTCCTGTGGTACGCGTTCCTGTTCTTTGTTATTGTGATATTGAAAAGACGTTTCCATCAATACTATGTCCAAACAAAAAACATATCTTAGTTATACGACGCTGGTTCTCATAGTGACGCTTCTGACGTGGTCTATTTTTTGGCTGCGATCATACCGGGAAACGACAGAAATCGTGTTTCTCGATGTCGGGGAGGGCGATGCGATCCTGATCTCCCAGGGATCCAACCAGGTGCTCATCGATGGCGGCCGGTCTGGCAAGGAGCTCTTGGCGCGCGTGGGACGGCATGTGCCATTCTGGGATCGGACGATCGAAACGATCATCGCGACACATCCGGACGCGGATCATATCGGCGGGTTCGCGGCGCTGCTGGGCGCATATCGCGTAGAGGATTTTCTGTACACGGGGGCGGAAAGCGATACGGAAACGTCCTTGCTTCTGCGGAAAGCGCTGACGACGAATCACACGGACGTCGCCATGATATTTCGCGGCGGGAGCGTACGTTTCCCGTACGGGGGAGATCTTGCCATAGAATATCCCCTGACGCCTTTGCTTCCGGAGATGAAAGATACCAACAGCGGCAGCATCGTGGGACGTTTTGTCTACGGCGTGACGCAGATACTGCTGACAGGCGATCTGCCCGACGAAGAGACCGTCATTCCGGATACGCGACCGGCGGATATATTGAAAGTGTCCCATCACGGATCGAAATACTCGACGAGCGCGGCCTTTTTGGATCTCTTGAAACCGACGGAAGCGGTCATTTCCGTGGGCAAGAACAGCTACGGGCATCCGAGTCCCGATGTTCTTGAACGTCTGGCACAGCGCGGTATCGCCGTACGGCGCACCGACAGAGAAGGGGACGTACGCTACCGCTGCACCCGTGAACTGGCACGCTGCGTTCTCGTGCGATAAGCCTACGCAAACAAGGATCGCCACGTTGACCGCACCCGGCCTACATTCTAGCGTGAAGTGCAACTAATTTCCCTTCTACAAAGACTTCGTAAG
>JBBTWT010000028.1:0-1748 GCA_038078615.1 Patescibacteria group bacterium
TTGACAGGGTTTGCGGAATGGGCTAGAATTGAACCTGTTATATCTCAATCCGCATATCCGCTATGCTGGCAATCCGTTTCAACCGCACAGGCAAGAGAAATCACGCGTCTTTCCGCGTCGTTTTGCAGGAACACACCAAGGCTCCGGGCAAACGCCACGTGGAGATTCTGGGCAGCTATGATCCGCACAAGAAAACCGCCGTTCTGAAAAAAGACCGCATCCTGTATTGGATCGGTCAGGGGGCGCAGACTTCTCCGGTCGTGACGAATCTGCTCATCCGCGAAGGTGTGATCGAAGGCAAGAAAATCGCCAAGAAGATACCGCTTCCGGTCGTTCAGGAACCTGTCGCCGCTGAAACCGCTCCTGTCGAAGCGGCGAAGGCGGAAGAAGCCGTTTCGGCTGAAGCTCTTGTCGCAGAAGCAAAGGTGGAAGAAACAAAAGAAGAGGTTCTCGCTCCGAACGAGGCTACGCCTGCGGCATAGATTGACAGAAAAAGCGTTCTCCGGTATCATAGACATACAATCGAATATCCGTAGACATGAGGCGTCCGCCAGCTGGCGGAAGATAAGTCCTCACGAGGAACGGTTCCCGACGATCATCGAAAAGATAGCGTCAGGATGCCGTTTCGAAGAGATTTGCTCAGGTCTGCGGCGCGCCGCGGATTTTTTCGTAACTGTGATCATTATGCAGAATAAACAGCAGAAACAGACGCTCGTCGCCGAGGTGGCGAAAAAAATCAAGGCGTCCAAGGCTCTCGTATTCGCGAATTTCAAGGGCGTATCGGTGAAAGATGTCACCACCGTCCGCAAGGAGCTTTCGAAAAACGGATCCGGCTGGCAGGTGCTCAAGAAGACGCTTCTGAACATCGCGCTCAAGGAAGCCGGCGTCGACGTCGATGTGCGGAAACTCGAAGGCCAGATCGGTGTCGCGTTCTCCCATGATGAAGTCACCGCCGCCAAGGTTCTCGCCCAGTTCGCCAAAGCCCATGAGAATGTCCCGTTTACGATCGAAGGCGGCACCCTCGGCGCCAAGGAGCTTTCGGTGAACGAGGTCAAGGCGCTGGCCAAGCTCCCGAGCCGAGACGAGCTCCGCGCCCAGCTTATCGGTACGCTCCAGGCTCCGATCGCGAGCTTCGTCCGGGTGTTGGGAGGCAATCTCCGCGGACTGGTGCAGGTGCTGAAGGCCATCGAAGAGAAAAAAGCATAATCCCATTGTCAATCAGCCGAGTAATCCAAGTAATCATCATAATCATATGTCAGAAGAGAAGAAAGACGTAGTCGTGCCGGAGAAGTTCGAGAAACTCGTGGCGGAAATCGAGAAGATGAGCGTGCTGGATCTTTCCGAGCTCGTGAAGGTTCTCGAGGACAAGTTCGGCGTATCAGCCGCCGCCCCGATGATGATGGGCGCCGCTCCGGCCGCTGCCGCGGAAGCCGTCGAAGAGAAGAGCGACTTCGATGTCGAGCTCACGGCTGCCGGCGCGCAGAAAATCAACGTCATCAAGGCTGTCCGCGAAGTCACCGGCCTCGGTCTCAAGGAGGCCAAGGATCTGGTGGATGCCGCGCCGAAAGTGATCAAGGAGAAAGTGGCCAAGGCCGATGCCGAGACCATGAAAAAGAAGCTCGAGGAAGTAGGTGCGACCGTTACCTTGAAGTAATCGGCATTTCTCCTGTCGTTTTGAAAAACTTCGGTCATTCTGATCTGTACCCCGAAAAGTGGACACGAAAGTGTCCGCTTTTTGTATTTGGTAC
>JBBTWT010000029.1:0-1148 GCA_038078615.1 Patescibacteria group bacterium
CTATGGAACGGCTCCGAGAACTGGGAAGTGTCAACTTGACGCTGCAATGGTACAAAACCCTTTTGCTGCAATGTTAAATTCTAATCTGAATCGCAATTTCCTTGCAAACAAAATCCCGCGAAAGCGGGATCCTCGCTTGAAAAATGCTACATATGCCTTATCGAAAGCCTCATATCCGCAGATGATATTCCAGGATACCGGGCCGGGGGCTCCTGAGCGCCTCTTCTTTCTCCTTGTTTGCCACTCTCACGGCCGCTATCAGGGTCTCGTACGCTATCGTGAGGAAGGCGGCCGGCGCGGCAAATGCGGCGAAAAGCAGTACCGCCGTAAAAACGAGCGTAGCGATGTCCAGCCACCTCATCCGTACCGACGGAAACGCCGCGGGCATCTTCTGCGGCACGATATTCTCGGCCGGCAGCACCGGAACGATGGCCGGCATATCCGCCGCGACTTCCATCTCCGTGCCTTTTATTTCCGCCGGCAATTTTTCTGTGACGGGCGGTACGGCGGCAGGGCGATCGATCGCGGCATAGAGCGGCGTGCCGAAAAACTCCACCGTAACGAGAGATTCCTTGCCGTCGATTTTTCCTTTCACGACCGCGACACCGATTTCCCGATACTGCCCGTTCATTATGTTGGCGCGATGCGTGGCGCTCTTCATCCACGCGCCGTGCTGCTCTTTCGCCGTGTCGAAATTGATCGCCAGATTCTCGCCGGCAGCCTTGTATTGATACCCCGCCTGTTTGATCCAGTTCCACGGCGCGATACCATCGGGCGAGGTGTGAGCGAAATAGTCGTTTTTCAGCATATCCTCCGCCTTATCCCGGGCGGCTACGGAAAGCAATCGGTTTTCCGCAAGCGCTGGGAGTCCCTCCCGGGCGCGTGCGCCGTTGGCAAGCGCGATCACATCGGCCGGCGCTATGGCGCTCGCTGAAACGGTGGAAACGGCGACGCCGAAAAATATGAAGCCCGCTACGAAAAGCGGCAGCATAATGGATATTCTCGCTTTGAAATTTTTGTGTTTGTTTGCCATAGTATGGCTTATCTCAGGTAAAAAACAAAAAACGGGCAACACCCGTTTTGCTTCTTTATGGCTTTCCAAAGCCTCTATATGTATTCATTATAGCAGTTTTTTCTGCTGGCGTCAA
>JBBTWT010000030.1:0-7012 GCA_038078615.1 Patescibacteria group bacterium
GTACCAAATACAAAAAGCGGACACTTTCGTGTCCACTTTTCGGGGTACAGATCAGCCGGGGAGTTTCTCTCGATTCATAATTCGCAATGCATGACTCATTTACTCACACTTCTATGACAACAGGCAGCACCATCGGGCGGCGTTCCGTCTTGGTAAACAGGAACTGGCCGACGGTTTCGCGGATCTGGTTGCGCACGAGGTCCCAGTCGATGGACGACCCTCTCGACGTGTTCTCCCTCACGGCCTTCTCCACCTTGCGCTTGGTCTCGTTCACGAGATCGAAGTTCTCTTTCACGTGTATGAATCCGCGCGACGTGATCTGGATGTTGCCGATGATATTCTTGGATTTCGCGTCGATGATGACGGTGATCACCACCATGCCGTCCTGCGCGAGCACCTGGCGGTCGCGGAGCACCACATGCCCGATATCGCCGATGCCGAGTCCGTCGATGAAGACGTAGCTCGAGTCGGCCTTCTCTTTCAGCGTTTTCGCCATGCCGTGCTCATCGATTTCGAAGACGCCGCCGTTGTCGAGCACGAACACGTTCTGCTGCGGGAAACCCATGCGATAGGAAATCTTGGCCGCTTCTTTCAGGAAGTAGTGGTTCGCGTAGACCGGGAGGAAGTACGTCGGCTTCACCTGGCGGATCATCTCCTCCATACCCTGCGCTGTCGAATGGCCGCCGATATGGATTTCCATGATGTCGCTATGGATGATGTTGTCGCACTTGCGGTAGAGGTTGTCCTTCAGGCGCTGGATAGTGCGCTCGTTGCCCGGGATGACCGAGGACGAGAATACGATCGTATCGCTCTTCTGCAGCTTGATGAAGCGATGATTGTCAGTGACGATGCGCGAGAGCGCGGCGTTGAGCTCGCCCTGGGCGCCGGTACAGATGATGACGACCTTGTTGTCGGGATATTTGTGGATATCGTTGACCGTGATAAGCGTATCTTGCTTCACCTTGATGTAGCCGAGCTCCTTGGCGATCTCGATGTTCATCTTCATACTGTAGCCCTCGAGCGCCACTTTCTTGCCGAGCTGTTCCGCATACTCGATGAGGTAGCTGATGCGGCGGACCTGCGAAGCGAAGGTGCCGATGATGAGCCGGCCCGGAACGGTGCGGATCAGGTTCTTGAGGTTCTGATGCACTTCCTGCTCCGACGGCGGCAGCCCTTTCTTCAGCGCGCCCAGGCTCTCGAGCATGAGGATCGTCGGACGCGGCAGATCGGCCAGGTGTTTGTAGGAAATCTCCTTCTCCTCGAGCGGCTCGTTGGAGATGGTCCAGTCGCCCATATGGATGACAGAGCCATTGGGCGAGAGCAGCACGATGCCGACCGCGTCCATGATGGAATGCTCCACTTCGAAGAATCTCGCTTCGAAAACGCCGAGCCTGATGCGATCATCGAGCGTCTTCACGCGCACCATCTTCAGGCGGTTCGCGGCGCCTTTCTCCTGATCTTCGACTTTATGCTTGATGAGGGCGAGCGTCAGGTCGCGCGCGATGATCGGCGGATATCCGAGCTGCTTGAGCAGGATCGGAGCGGCGCCGATATGGTCGAGGTGTCCGTGCGTGAAAATCACGCCGCGGATATTCTTCTCCTTTCCCCTGAGATAGCTGATGTTCGGGATGATATAGTCGATGCCCGGCATATCTTCTTCTGGAAACTGGAGTCCGATGTCAACGACCACGATATCATCGCCGTATTCGAAGACGGTCATATTGCGTCCGACTTCTTCCTGTCCGCCGATCGGGATGATCCGCAGACGCTTCGCGCCGAGAGCCGGCACGCTCACGCCATCGTGCTTCGATTCCAGGCGGCTCGCCTGGGGCATCGGGAAGCGGCGATTGTCGCGGCGGCCGCGTTTTTTCCCGCCAGGTTTCTGCGCAGGGCGGTGCTGCCCGGCGCCTCCGCCAGCTGGCGGATGACTCTTGGCGTCCTGAGGCTTCTGCCCTGGTCTCGCCTGGGGCTGTCCCGGTTTTTTGTGCAGGGCGCGAGGCGCCTGCGCATGGGCCACGATGCCCTCGAAAGCGCCGATGGCGCCCGACGCACCGACATTCGGTCGGGGCGGATTTGTCTGACCTCCTATTGGGGAAACGCCGTGGTTTCCGCCGCCAAAAACGCCGCGAGGCCCGCCAGCAACGCTACCTGCGTAGCTACTGCGGGCTGGCCCGCCTAGACTCGGTCTATTCGAGGCTGGCCTGCCCGGGTTCTGGGGTTTCTGAAACGAATTGCTCGTTTGCATATTGTTGCTTGCTTTTCGAACCCGTCTGCGTCCGTACGGCCTTCAAGAAGACCGCGAACGGAAACGTGTCCGCAAGATTGATTAGTTCTTCTGTCAGGGTGTTTTGTTATCCGCCGACAAAAAATGAATTACTACGATCCCGCCTTGGCGGGATTACGTTGTGCCTTGGGGGAGACTCGAACTCCCAATCTCTTACGAGAACTAGTACCTGAAACTAGCGCGTATACCAATTCCGCCACCAAGGCAGATCTCTCATGCTTATTGCAACGAACCCGATAGTGGCCGGGATCATTCAAGATCAAATTTCTACCGAACAAACATACGCGAAACACCACCCTGCCGGGACATACTTCACAAAGAAGGTATCGGAACTTAGAATTTCTCCTAAAGTTTTCAGATTCCCCATTCTAGCACATCCCCCAAATCGTGTCAATCCCACACAATCACAAAAAATTTTTCTCGTGCTCATCCTCCCGTAACTTTTCAACCATTTTTTTCACGTCTTCCGATCGGCCACGCTGACAGATGAGAATACTTCCTCCGCTTTCCACAACAATCAGATCGCGCACGCCGATCGTAGCAATGAGCCGGTTTTCTTCGCTGTATGTATAGACGTTCTCCGAATCGATACCGACGTGCCGCGCCGAAGGATTGTGCGGAGCGATATCCGCCAAACTATCGAATGACCCGATATCGCTCCAACCGAAATCACCTTCAAACACGACTACCCGCTTCGATTTCTCAGAAAGCGCGTAATCAATAGACACGCAGGGTAGCTCAGCGTACCCTTCCAAAAACACCTCGAGGCTCTCCTTGCAGCGCGCCGCTATCTCCGGCACATATGCCTCCAATTCTTGAAAAAACGTGCGCCCATTGAAAAAATACATCCCTGAGTTCCACAGGTATTCCCCTGAACCGACATACTGCTCTGCCGTCACGCTGTCCGGTTTTTCCTTGAATGCGGACGCGAAGAAAGAGTTTTTGGTTTTGCGGGCACCTTTGCGGATATATCCGTATCCTGTCTCAGGCTTCGTCGGGATGATGCCAATGGTCCCGATATAATCCTCCATCGCACCGAGAGCGGACTGCAGGCACGCCAGATACGCTTCCCGTTTTCCGATATAATGATCCGATGGCAGAAACAATACCGTCTCGTCCGGATGAATACGCACATTGTCAGAGAGATATTTCATAGCCAGCGTAATAGCCGGAGCGGTATTGCGCGCTGCCGGCTCGATGATCACCTGTGCGGCAAGAAACCCCTTTTCAATGGATCGTATCTGATCCAAAACGTGCGGTGCGTTGTTATCGTTCGTCACGAAAAAGATGCGTTCCCGAGGAAGAAACTCTCGAACACGCGCGTACGTCTCTTGAAGGAGCGACTGCGTACCGTACAGCTTCAAAAATTGTTTCGGAAAATCTTTGCGGCTCATCGGCCACAACCGTGTGCCTGACCCGCCGCAGAGAATAACTGCGTACGCCATAACGTGTATTTCAAAAACCTCCCCCTATACAGAACCAATCACAGCATCCTTTTCAGCTGTTCCACCATATCCACCGGCGTCGGGTCAGTACCGTAGGCAAGCGCCAGATAATAAGAGGCGAAATCCGCCAAAAGAATGGTGCTGAACATCTTCTCGAAAACACTCCCGCCCGGCATATTTATCATCTCCACTTCAACTCCTTTTCCGCGAAGAAGTTCCGCCGTCACATCAAAGCGCCTTACCATCTGAGGAAAATCTTCTTCGTCCCGCAGCATCACCACGACAAATTTTCCTTGCGGAAGCGTGAAGCCTACCATCTCGTTGTGATTGAGCTCCGGAAAGAAGTTCCAGAACGCGGGGGTCTTGGCGTTTTCATTAATCTTTATTTTCCAGATCATTGCCACACTCTTATACCGTGTGGTGCTGTAGATAACAGGAGTTTTTCCTACCAACTTCGCGGAAATCTCCCTCCCTTGCTCTTCATATTCAGGCAATTTCGCTTTGAGTTTTTTTGCATCCGCAAGCATTTCCCCGGTCGTATCCGGAACCAATCCCTGATTCACCAATATCTGATACATCGCTCCGATAAAATATCCCGTCCCGACGCGCGGCTGAAAACCCTCTGCCGGCAGAGGAAGTTTCACATATGGAACGCCATGCTCTCTACACATCGTTTCTATCTTCCCGCCGCTGGAAAATCCGACGCAGGGAAGATTATTTTTTAGCGCTTCTTCGAAGGAAGCGATGGTTTCTTCGGTATTTCCGGAATACGAGCAGATGAAATTCAAACATTCGTCATAGCTTTCATGCGGAAGCCCATAAAAACGATTCTGGAATATCCCTATTCTCTTTCCTGTCAGCTTCTTGCGACGAGCCAGATCACTCAAATATACGCGGAATAGATTCCCTGGCAAAGCAGAGCCGCCCATACCCGATATCATCACTGATTTGAAAGTACCGGAAACTTTGACATTTTTTGCCAGTTTGAATCCGGCGCGGAACTGATCCGGGCTGTCGATGATCATCTGGCGGAAATTTGACTGGTCTAGCTGTTCATTTCTCATATGTTTGTTTCTTAATCCGCAATGATTACATCATTCTCTACATCATACATCGTATTATGTATCACGTAACAGGTATCATGTACAAACCCTACTAAGAACACAGCCTGATACATTATACAAAATACCTGATACCTATTTCCGTACGCGTTTCGTATCCATATACCAGTCCTTGGCGTTGCTCAGGCGGAACGCCGCGGCGTCGATGTTTTTCACGTCGATACCCTTCACCGCGCCATTCACGACATAGAGATACGCCGGAGAATAGAGGAACACCGCCGGATTCTCTTTATATAGTATCTCTTGGAACGCCCGATATTTCTCCCGCTGCCTGTCGGGACTGAGCTCCTCGCGCAGCGTTGCGAGGATGTCGTCGGCGCCCTTGTCATCGAACAGGGCGAGGTTGAGCCCCGGATCATTCTTCTGGCTGGAGTGCCAGAAAGAATACGGATCCGAATCGATCATCGCCGCTTCGCCGAACAGGAGCGCCTGGTATTCGCGCGGACGGATGGCATTCTGCTGGAGATCTGCGGCGCCGAGGACCTTCACGATGACGCGGGCACCGGCCTCTCCCCACTGCGTCCTGATGATATCCGCCGTACGGGCGAGCTCCGGCCAGTCCGGCACGGTAAGCTCGATTTCCATGACCGCGCCGTCTTTCGCGCGGATCCCGTCCTCGCCGCGCTTCCAGCCTTTTTCATCGAGCAGCGTATTGGCCTTCGTAAGATCAAAGCTGGGGACCGACAGATCAGCCGCGTACCCGGACATGAACGGCAGCATCGCGGTATAGGCCGGGATCCCTTTGCCGGCGAGCACATCGCGGATAATCGCATCGCGATCCGTCGCATAGGCGAGCGCCTCACGTACTTCATCATACGCGAGTGCGACACTTTTCGTCTTATTGAAAAAGACGGCAAAGATGCGCGGAATGGAGATTTCATACACGCGCGTGCTTTTTCGCGCCTCAAGTTTTGAGAGGTTATCCGGCGTCACGGCATTGATACCCAGAACCTCTTTCCGGTTGTACGCGTCAATCAGCGCGGCTTCATCCGGATAGAAATGAAAAATAACTTTTGAAATGTACGGCGCGCCGTCGAAATACTCACTCCACGCGCGCAATTCGTACGACAGCATATTGCCGCTCGAGTCCTTCTTGGAATCGAAGAATGCGTACGGGCCGCTGCCGATCGGCGCCAGGTTGTAATCCGCAAGCAGGAAGTTCTCCGGGGCGATATTCTCCCAGATATGCTTCGGAAGGATGCCGAGCGTCAGGTTTTCCAGAAATCCGAAGTAGGCTTTTTTCAGGGAAAAGGTCACGGTATAGCGATCGATCGACGCCACATCGACGGACAGCCAGTTGGAACGCAGCGGACTCTTGTACGCCGGATTTTGGATGGCCAAAACGGTGAACAGCACATCATCAGCCGTCACTTCTTCGCCATCATGCCATCTGGCGCCCTGACGAAGAGTCATCGTATATAATTTCCCGTCTTCCGAAACGGTGTAGTCCGATATCAGGCGCTTCATCAGGACGCCCGAGGCATCATAGCCGAACAGTCCGCTGTACACGAGCTGCGCCAGATCGGCATCCGCTCCGCTCGTCTGTGACAGTATCGGATTGATATAGCGCGGCTGTGCGGCGATGCCTTCGGTATATTCTCCGCCTCTTTCCGGCACCGGTACGGTCGATGCCATATAGAGCGCGCCGAGCCAGAACAGGAGCGCGCCGATTCCGATCACGACGAAACAAGAAACCAGTATCCTGTCTCTCAGCCTCAAAGCCTGGAAGAGGCGCAGCCAATTCAGCTTTCTCAGTATAGCGATGGATTCTAAGATACGGATACGCGTGATTTACGGATTAAAAAAATCCCCTCCGATCCGAAAAGCTCCCCTCTACCCGACCAGGGTCAGGCGCACATTGACGATAGCCAGGATGATGAACAGCAGGGCGAACGCGACCGTCGCGTATATGAGGAACTTCTCCATACCGCGTTTGGTATAATATCCCCCGAAATCTCCCCCGAAAACGCCGCCAAGTCCCGCTCCCCGGTTCTGGAGGAGAATGGAGATGATGAGCAGTATGGCGACGACCGCCTGAGCGATGAGCAGGGCTCGCATAGGATGTGAAAAACGCTTTTACAACCCTTTTATTCTATCAAAATCCGCGGGGAGCGTCAATGATAAACCGGTATCAGACCACGAATGATGTTTTAGTCAACCCA
>JBBTWT010000031.1:0-15081 GCA_038078615.1 Patescibacteria group bacterium
AAGTAACATAAGGCGGTATCGTAACATCTGCGACATCAGAAGTCAACGGGGCTTAGCGCAAGTCCTATATTGTGATAACAAAAAACAAGACTTGTTACAGTCCTGTTCTTTATTTTTCTCCCTCTAAATAGGTACTCGCCCGTCCTCTGGCAGAGACTTAAAACTTGAAACTGGAGCAGGCCTAGAAAAGAGTCTTCAGATTTGAGTTTTGTTTTTATCTAAAATTTTTTTAGCGAAGTTTAGCTAATAACTCACGCGAACGTATTAATAAGCTGTCTCTTGCTGGGCCCTCTTCGTCTTCAAAAAACATATGCTTGTTCTTTTCAACTGTTTCAATGGCAGCCTCAAGAGTTTGTATATCATACCCAACAGTCTCCCCCATAGGAGATCCCACGGACTCCACAATATCATAATGATCAACCAACTCTTTCAATGTTTTCATTGCCAAGTCAACATCCATGGCTTCTTGGCTCGCATATCCCAATCGTTCAAATTCCGATCCTGATTCTATTTTTTTGAAAGGCCCAGATTCCCCCATAAATTTAAAGTTTACTAAATTATAGTCTTTATAATACAGCTATTTCTTTGATTTTACAAATCAAGCTTTTTTCAATACCCCGCGCCGTAAGAGGTTCAGAGCCTCTTTGGTTATTCAGTCGGCTTAAGTTTCACATCCGTATTACGATGTTCTTCAGTCACAGAAGCATTGAATATCTCGGCACATCTTTTGATTATTTCCGAATCAGAGACTTGTCGCAAACGTATTCCTGCTTGAGACAATCTTTCTTTTGTAAGGACGGCCTGGTCAGGATCTGAAGCTCCATATACTACCGAAGATATCTTGTTGCTGACAATCGGGCTAACGCAATCAACCATACCTGGTGTCGTTCGCTTGCTACAAGGAATAAGCGTCGCATAAAGAGTGCTACCTTGAGGTACTGCTACGCTCCTCTCTTGAACCTCTTGAAAAAGAATATCTTCTGCGTGGAGTATTCCGTCATCAGAGCTTGCAGCGGAAGCAATGATCTCATTATTCGAAACAAGGCAAGCGGCCACGATTCCTCTCGGGTCTTTCGATTGAGAGGCGATCAAAAAAAGATGTTCGAATACTTGTTTATCGTTCATAATACCATTATATCAGTTTTTGCCCTCTTTCCCAGTCACACAGGAAAGAACCTCTATTAAACATCTAACCACTAAACCCTAAACTCTATTTCAATACGTCGAGCGGAGCGCGTTCACGATGACTACCGCATCGATGGCTTCTTGCACGATAGCTCCATACACAGGAGGAATAAAACCGAAAAACGCGAGCGTCATACCGGCTACTGACAAACCGATGCCGATTAGGATACTCTGGAGCGCCACATGATATGAACGACGACCAATGTGGATCGCGTCGCGGATCAGCCACGCGTCGCGACCGAAAATAGCCACATCCGCCGCTTCGATAGCCGCGCTGTTTTCTGTCCCCGAAAAGACGACTCCGACATCCGCCAGTGCCAGCGCCGGCGCATCATTCATCCCGTCACCCACCATCCCGACCAACTTCCCCTCACGCTGATACCGCTCTACCAGCTCTATCTTGCGCTCCGGACGGCACTCGGCATAGATCGGCAATTTGAAATGCCCGAACAGCCGCTCGGCGTTGGCTTTCCTGTCGCCCGTCAGGATTCCGAGCGCATAGCCGCGCTCCCGCAGGTATCCGAAAACCCGTGCGACGTCTTGCTTCAGCTCATCGTCGAAAAAGAAACGCGCGACGGGTCGGTTGCCATCGACGACATCGACGATGATACCATACCCTACATTCCGGTCCGCCTGCACGACGCCGTATCGCCTGCCCAACACAATACCGAAAATCCCCTCACCTATTTTTTCTTCCACCTCATGCGCTATCAGGATCTCACCGTCATACCGGGCATACTCCTTGACGATGGCTTTGGCGATCGGATGAAACGAATGCCATTCGAGCGCTGAAGCGATAGCCAACGCCTTTTCTGTGGAGAAAGACGCGTCCAGCAGCTGCACTTTTTTCAGACGTGGTTCACCGAGCGTCAGCGTCCCCGTCTTGTCGAAGAAGAACATCTTCGTCTTGGCGAGCAGCTCGAGCACGAACGGACTCTTGATGATGATATTTTTTCGCGCCGCCTTGTTCAGTCCGCCGATAAAACTGATCGGCGCGGCGATGAGCAGCGGACAGGGTGTCGCGATCACGAGCACCGCGAGAAAACGCTCCCATTCGCCGGACAGCGCATAGGCACCAAAAGCGAACAGGAGCGAAAAACCCGTGAACGCTATATTGTATTTTTCCGCCAACCGAACGATCGGGGACGGATGCCGTTTCCCCTCTTCGACCAAAGATAGTATTTTCCGATAACTCGAATGCTCGAAATCCCCCAGGACACGAAGCTTCATCGTCTCACCCACATTCACTGCTCCGCTCTTCAGTGCAGCGGTTTCCGTATAGAGCACGGGATTCATTTCCCCGGTCAGATTGGCCTCATTGAGCAGTGCCCGTTCCGAGAGAAGATACCCGTCAAACGCCAGCATCTCATTTGGACGCACGAGCAGCACGTCACCCTTCCGTACCGCCTGGATTGGCACTTCTTTCGTCCCGACATCAGCCATGCAGAGTACCCTCTTCGGGATGTTTTCGAAGAGTCCTTTGAGCGTCTTTGTGGCATAGGCAGTTCCATATTTTTCCAGCGCCGCACTCACCACTACCATCAGCGCGATGACCGCTCCGGCGAAGAGGGCATGCAGAACGAGTGCCGTGGCCAGCGTGATGAATGCCAGATAATCCAGACTCCACTGTCTCCTTCGCAGCCTCTCATACGATTCGAGCAGGAGCTGCGCGACACCGGCGATGATCGCCGCACCATACAATAGCGGCATATGCAGCAGGAGCGCCGCGACGATGCAGACGATGATCAGAAACGGCAGATGAAATTCCCGGCTCCGAAAAATATCGAGAAAACTGATCATAGATATGGCCTTTTTCTGTTTTTTCCGGGGGCTTCCCGTGTATGCGGTCTTCCTATGCTTGCTCGCGGCATACTGTCATACCCTTTGATGCGCGCCTCATCCATACGCAAACGCGCTTCCAGCGTCTCGATCTCCCTCTCTTCGCGCCGCACCTGGCGTAAAATCCAGAACAGCGCGCCGCCGAAAATTCCGAATATGACCAGTCCGATCCCGACAAGATAGAAAAACAGGTCGCCCAGAGCCTGCGCTTTCCCCCTCAGCTCATCGAAACGCGTATCCAGTGATCCCCCCGCCTTTTGCAACTCGTCGCATTTCCTGAAGTATGCCGCGAGATATTTTTCCGAGACGAATATTCCATTGCTCTCTTCAAGCGCCGTGCGAAAAATGCCCTCGGCCTTGCCACAGCGCTTCAGAGAAAAATCCTGAAATCCTTGCCTGAAATACCGGCTGTATTCCCCTTCCGCAGGAATGACGTCCGCCTCCTGTGCCGCCGTCTTGACCATCTCGATCGGCAGAGCAAAAGCGAAATTATCCCCTTGCACGCGGGAAAGCTCATCGGTCTGAAATGTCACTATGCCCACTACGGCACCGTACTCGTCGAAGAGCGGTCCGCCGCTCGATCCTTCAGATACTTTGGCATCGGTCTGAAATATCCTGAAATCCCGATTCGCGGACTGCTTGATCGCGCTCACCACTCCCTGCGTGAACGTCGCTTCCACGACGCTCCCCTGGCTCAGTTCGGCCGTGGCCGGAAATCCCATGATAAAGGCCTTCTTCCCTACGGCAAGCTCCTCTCCGCTCCCGAGAGAGAGCGCCGGCAAGCGATTTTCTTCGATCTTGAGCAGAGCGACGTCTTTCTCATCCTCCAAAAAATTATCATTCACCGAAACGACTGCCGCTGGAAATCCCTCGGCCATCAGTTCGGCCATATCCCTCTTTTCGGAGTCAGGCCGCAAGACGGCTACCGTGCTGTTCAATCCAAAAACGCTGTGCTCGATGACATATTGTAAAACTTTTTTGCTGAAGCTGTTGTCCGCATCGGATTTGAGAAATTCCTGCATCTCCGCATCGGAAAGAAACAGCGCGTTCTCGTACAGCGCCGACAAAGCGCTCTCCGATGCCAGCATCTGCTTGACCGTCTCTTGCGAGACCACATGCGCGTTGGTCGCGATATACCCGTCCGGATGGACGATGAATCCGCTCCCCACCAGATACTCATCCACCGGCACTTCCGTATAGGCATCCGGCACGACGGCCACCAAACGTCTGCGTATATCCACCTTGATATCGGGGATCTTCGCCGTTCCGCTCACGTGTTCCGCGATGCGGACGATGGAGGGCTTCATCAGATCCACGAGCGCTTCCTGCGGCAAGACTGTCTGCGCCTCTGTCTCCGGAACCGGTATGATCATTCCGGCGAATACCAAAAAAATCATCACGCTCCGAAAACACGCGTGAACGAAGAAACTGCTGCGAGATGACGCCCTGCTATGATACATATTTTCCCCCATTGTACCACGTTTTTTCTTTCTTTCTGAGCAGGCAGGCGAAACAAAAACCTCTCTTGCAAGAGGCCTGTATCATCCATCGGAAGATTATTTTTCGCTGATTGTTACGGTCTGCATCCGAACCAGAGCGACAGGAGACGATCCTTCGCCGCCCGACTTTGTCGGAGCTTCAGCAATCTTATCAACCACGTCCATGCCGGTGATAACTTTTCCGAAAATCACATAGTTCGGCGGAAGCGAATTGTCACCGTGCATGATGAAGAACTGGCTGCCGTTGGTATCCGGCCCGGCGTTGGCCATGGCGACCGTACCGCGCACATATTCGCCAGTGTACGGCTCGTCCGCGAATCTGTACCCGGGTCCGCCCCTCCCCGTCCCATCCGGATCGCCGCCCTGGATCATGAAGCCTCTGATAGTGCGATGGAAAATCGTCCCGTCATAGAACTTTTCGCGCGCCAAGAAGACGAAATTGTTGACCGTGATCGGCGTTTCTTTGGCTGTCAGAGCGACGACGATATCCCCGGCATCAGTCTTGATAGTCGCCGTGTATTCCTTGGCCTTGTCGATCATCATCTGCGGCGGTTTCGCGTACATTTTGTTGCTGGTTACATTGTTAGGCGGACTGACGGGCGGAGTCTGAGGCGTTTGATTTTCCGGTGTCGTTTGCGGAGAAGTTGTTTCTTGTTTGCTTGTCTCAGGATAGAATGACAGATCATCCTTTACTGACGTTTCTTTGCGCACTTCAGGCGTCGTACAACCCGCAAGCGTCAAAACTCCAAAAATAACCCCGAAGGAAAGCAGATATGCACGCATATTCTTTTTTTTATTGCTGTATTTCCCAGTATACTGCAAAAAGAATATTTTTTCTACCCACCCGCTTGGACTTCACCCGAAAACAGGAGAACAGGGCGCAGAGAGGCCAATCATCGCCCCGATCTGCCATAGTAATGAGTGGGCAGGCTGAGCGCCATGGTCATTCCTCGTTAAAAAGCTCCGAGATACTCTCCGTACCCTTCTTTTTCCATACTTTCTTTCGGAACGAAGCGCAGCGCCGCGGCATTCATACAGTAGCGTTTCCCGCCTCGGTCGCTCGGCCCATCATCGAACACATGTCCCAGATGCGAGTCGGCATATCTTGAGCGGACTTCCGTTCGTGATGAAAACAGCAACGTATCCTCGACGAAGCTTACCGCTTGAGGCGTTATAGGCCTGACAAACGATGGCCATCCCGTCCCTGAATCGAACTTGTCTTCTGAAGAATACAGCGGTTCTCCCGATAGCACGTCCACATATATTCCTTCGGCTTTGTTCGCGTCATATCCGCCTGAAAAAGGCCTTTCCGTACCATTTTCTTGCGTTACCTCGTATTGGAGCGGCGTGAGCATTTTTCGCAAATCCGCATCCTGGGGTTTCTTATAAGATTCCCATTGCGCCTTTTCAGTTTCAGGACGCGTATCCATAGTCACGCCTTGCGTAAAGAAAACGTCCTTATTTTCGCCCCAATATTTTTCTATGAAGACGGATCTGCCAGAAGCATTCCTATACGCGACATAGCTTATGGGATTTTTCTGTGCATAATCCTGGTGATGATCCTCGGCTGGCCAAAACTTCGGACGAGCGATGACCAGCATCACGATCGGTTTCGGATAAATTTTCTTCCCATCGATCTCAGCGAGTATCTCTTCGGCGATTTTTTTTTCTTCGTCCGTTTCATAATAAATCGCGGAAGCATACTCTGCTCCTCGATCATAGAATGAACCCCCCGCGTCAGTCGGATCGGTATGCTTGATGAGATACTCAGCCAGATTATCATAACTCACCCGTTTCGGATCATAGGTAACCTCGACAACTTCCCTGTGCCCGCCTTCGACATAATTTTCATACGTCGGATTTTCCGTCGTGCCGCCAGCATACCCGGTCTCTGCTTTGATCACGCCCGCAACCTTTTCCAAGTCGTACTCAACGGACCAAAAGCAACCACCCGCAAACAGCGCAGTCTCAGTCGCAACGGCAAGATCCGAGAGTGACTCGGTAACCGCTCCCTTCGTGAAAAATCCGTACTGCCACAGCGCAAGCACGCCTAAGGAAAAGATGCCTAAGGCGATAGAGACGCTTTTAATCATAATAAATTTTTTTGACGTCAATTACCGAACGTAAAGGCATAAGCGGCCGTGCCGGAGCCCTCGAAGCGGAGCTCGAGCGTATGCTCGCCCGTCACCCCTCTCATATCGATCAGCTCATACAGGCGATCCGCGTCGACGGTCACCGCGCCATCTGTCACATCATTCCCCGCGAGAGCCGCTGCGACACGTTCGCCGTCCAGGAATACCGAGACGGTCGAGCTTTGCCCGGATACGGCCGGTGCCATCACCAGAAACACTTTCTTCCCTTCGAAGCGCATCACAAGTTTCGCATCCGCGAGAGCTATCGCCCTTTCGGCCTCCACTTTCCATATCCCCGCGTAAGCGAAAGAATTTTTCGGAATATCCCGGATATTCTCAGGCGCCATAAACGGCTGCTCTCCGTCGGTCACTGCTTCCGGCGATACGAAACGCTCCATTCGGGCACTGCCGAGATAGGTCTCGGGCGTCTGCCGTCCGCTCGATTCTTCCGTCTCGACGTTCGAGATGTCGGCCGTCACTTTCTGCCCGGCTTCCTTGAGCAGCTCCTGTATGGCTTTTTCAGTCTCTTCATACTTGCCCTCGCCGAAATGATACTGCCTCACATTCCCCTCCGCGTCGATGAGATAGTGCGCCGGCCAATAGCGATTGCTGTACGCCTGCCACGTCGCATAGTCATTATCCTGCGCCACCGGATAATTGATCTTGTAGCGCTTCATCGCCTCGACGACATTGGACGTTTTCTTCTCGAATTCGAATTCCGGAGTATGCACCCCGACGATCACGAATCCCTGATCCTTGTATTTCTCGTACCAGCTGGTCAGATACGGCAGCGTCCGGATGCAATTGATGCAGCTATACGTCCAGAAATCCACGAGCACCACCTTGCCGCGCAGACTTTCCAATGTCAAAGGCGTATCGGTATTCAGCCAATTCACGATGCCGGTGAATTCCGGCGCCGGACCATAGTTTGCGAGACCGCTTTTCGCCGCTTGCGCGATTGTTTTCGTATCACGGAACGCTCCCTCTCGGCCCGCACCTTTCAGTTCGTCGAGTTTCTGTTTCACGGCGTCATTTTTCTCGAACTGATAAAGGAAATTGCCATAGCCAGGGAACGAATCTAGAATCTTGGTCTGGAGCGTCCTGTCATAGCCCGTATAGATGGCGAGCGCGGCGAGGATCATGATTGCGCCGAACACCTGCTGGATACGCTTGGTATAGCGGGAGAAAAAGCTCGTCTTGACAAGCACTTTCTGTCCCAGTACCGCCAGGATGAAGAGCGGCAGCGCCACTCCGACGACGAACGCGAACGTGATGAGCACCACCTGGAAACTCACCGCCTGCGTCGCGGCGAGCGTCGCGATAGTCGCCAGTATCGGTCCCGCGCAGGGCGACCAGACGATACCCAAGGCGAAACCGACTATGAAGCCGCTTCCGAATCCCGTACCGCTGTTGTGCGTAAACCGTCCGCCCAGGCCGCTCAAACGGCTGACGGCCGCCTCGAGCCGAGCGCCAAGCGCCGGGATGATCATGGTCAGTCCGAGAAACCCGATGATGAAGACAGCGAGCGTACGGAGCGCCTCAGGATCGAACGGGATGACCTTCACGAGAGACGCTAGGGCAAGAATGATCAGCATAAAACTCACTGCCAGACCCACGACGATGCCCAGCGGCTTCTTCTCCCCTCCCGATGCCCCGGCCGACAGCACGATCGGCAGTATCGGCCAGATACACGGCGCGAAAATCGTCACCAATCCGGCGAGAAACGCGAACAGTATCAACAATGTCATAATATTTTTTCATTAAATAATGCGAAGGGGAGCCCACCCGAAACGTTTCGCCAGCCCGCAGTAGCTACGCTAACAGCGTTGCTGGCGGGGCGTATGCGATGCGGGCGGGCGGCCATGCAGAAACCGCCCTGTCTTCGCCCTACTTACTTCACCTCTTTCAACAGATCGCTGAGCTCCGGACTGCCCGCCCATTTGGCGATCATCTTTCCGTTCTCATCCACCTGCACCAGCGTGTGCTGATACGTCACCCCATACTGCTTCTTGAGGTCGGCATACTTGTCATAATCGACATCAAGGATCAGCAGATTCTCCGGGATCTGGCCGAGGTTCGCCTTGATATCGGCATCCAAAGCGCGGCACGACGGGCACCAGGAAGCGCGGAAGAACAGCACCACCTTGCCCTCCTTGGCAAAAGCGATCTTCGCCGCATCATAGGCAACGTACTGTCCGCCCTTCGCCATCATCGCCCCCTCGTCTTTCTTCATAGCCTCCGCTTCTTTCACCGCCTCCGTCTTCGTCTCCGTCATCGCGTCGCCGGACACCTCACGCTCTTGCGCCGCGAGAAACCAGATGACCGCCGCCGCTATCAGCACTCCGCCGATTATCATCGCCTTGTTATTCATATGTGCTCTTGCTGCTATAAAAAATTAGATCCAACTGCTACAAGGGGAGCCCGCCCGAAACGCTTCGCCAGCCCGCAGTAGCTACGCTAACAGCGTTACTGGCGGGGCGTATGCGATGCGGGCGGGCGGCTCCTGCAGAAACCGCCCTGTCTTCACGGCACTTCGTACGAAGTGAAGCGAAATACGCCGCTACTTCTTCATCATCGCGTCCGCTACGATATCCCCGCAGGAAACGAAAGTCGTCGCCTCGTCTTTGGACTTGTGGACATTGACCGCGAGCGGCAGCTTGCTCATCAGCTCCGTCGTCGAAATCGCGAGCGTCGTTTCGGACATCCCGTTCACGACAGCGCTCAGAGGATAGGCCACGGCTCCCGGAGTCGGACAGGCGCCGACGTGGATGTGGGCCGGCTGGGCAGCGTCTTTCGCTCCGGCAGCCACCTTGACCGTCACCTTCGCCTTGCCATCGACATCGACGATCGTCGCGGTTCCGATCTGCTTGGAACCGTTCTGTTCCTTCATCGAGACGGTGTAGCTTTTCGTTTCATCTTTCTTCATCATCGCTCCTTCGTCTTTTTTCATGGATTCTTCCTTCTTCATAGCGTCTTTCTCCTTCATCGCCTTCTCTTCCATGGCCTTCTGTTCCATCATCATCTTGTCAGATGCGGACTGCTGCGCGGCCATGTACCACCAGATGCCGAGGAGAGCGACGACGCCGATAACGATCACTACGATTATGTTTTTGTTCATCATATTTTGTTCACCTCCTTTCCTAGTCGGGCGATGCCCGCAACTGCGTACTGCCGATTATGCGGACTAATGCCGGTGTTTGGCGTACATCCGCCCGGCCACTTTGGCGATGAGCATCCCGACGAGCGCGAGAATGATCCATGGATCGAGCATATGCGCGAAACTCTGCACCAGTACGGCGAACATCAGTATCCCCGTGCCCACCAGATAGGCGAAGCGCGCCGCCAGAAACCGATGCAGTTCCTCGCGCTCATCCTGTGCCTGTTCCCGCCAGACGAACCCGGCGAAGAGGATAAACAAGAGCCCCGCCAAGGCCACGACCAGCATCTGCATCATGCTCGGCATGAAGAGATTGAGCGGATTCACGAGAAACACCAGAAGCACGACCAGCACGACAGCGATGACACTTTCCGCGACATTATTTCTCATAGTGGTATGTAAAAATTTTTTCAATGGGTTGTTTGAAACATCTGGCGATTTTCAGAGCCAAAAGCACGGACGGCACGTAGTTGCCGCGCTCGAGCGCGATGATGGTCTGGCGCGTCACGCCGACCGCCTCCGCCAGCGCCTCCTGCGTCAGTTCGGCCCTCTGGCGCGTCTCGAACACTCTGTTTATGATATATTCCCGCATATCCGTATGTATAGTCGACTTTACATACAGTATAGACGACGGCAGCATACCATGTCAAGTCGACTATACATAGCAGCGTACTGCCCCACTACCCTAGGTATCGCCGTATATGGTACGGTCGTACCATATACGGCGATAGTGATAGAAAGTGCCGGCAAAGAAAGATGGGTGGACTTATACACGGGGTTGACTTTTGCCTCTTTTTGCGCTATAATGGATATGTTGAGAAATGAAAAACGGGTGAGGACGTCCGCGTCTGGAACCCGTTTTTTCTTTCTCAACACGCCTGAAACAAAGCCCGAACAGTCGAATTCGGGCGATGGATCAGGGCGATAAACAATAACAAATAAAAAAATATGGAACCAAAAATGGACACCGTGGCCGCTGACCCATCCTGTTCTACGGGACAGTGCCCGAGCTGTGAACAGACAGCCAAGGAGACGGAACAGAACGAACAAATGAGCATGGCATTCCTGCTCGCTCTCGTCCCTGTCATCAGTCTCACCTTCTTTGGCCAGGTAGGTCTCTTATAACGGACTTTCTGAACCAAAAAACTAAATCCCGCGGAAGCGGGATTTTTTTGTCTCCAAGAATCATGTACGCACGCATTCCGAAACCTTCTCGTCTTACTTTTCTTGCAATTGCAAGAAAAGTAAGCGTTGTTATAGGACGTAACAACGCTTAAAATTCCGTCGCTCACCCCGGATGAAAACAAGTTTTCGCCTGCGGGCTCGCTAGCAATTATAAGATTTATGCTTTCTGTGTCGTATCTTGTTTTTCCTTTTCCAAAAGTCTCTTCTCCAGAAGATACGCGTATATCGCGAAGGTGATCAGGCCGAACTGCACGACGGCGAACGGAAACCAGATATGGTCGCGGCACCCGTCCCACGCGTACCAGCCGATGAGAGCCAGCGCGGTATACAGAGTTTCCCAAAACCACTGGGGTCGCGCAGCCTGCCGGAACGTATAGGAGAAGTTGAATATGAGGAGCGCCACATACGCCGCCAGGAGGAATATCCAGATACCGATGGGAAGCGTAGGGCACGGAGACACCGCCGCCTGCGTCGCGCAAGAAGACCGGCGAGAAGACCGGGAAAGCTCCGCGGACTCATCCGCGACGATCATCGCCGCCTCGTCATCAATGCGCGGACCGCGTATCTCGGAAATCTTCAGCACCGGCTGAGTCACGATGACTCCTCGTTCTTCTTCACCATATATGAGCAGACCTGGCTGCGACGGCATCCGAGTAAGAGCCACCAAAGAAAGCGCCTCCACTACCGCCAAAGCCACGAGAATAATCACCACCAGATGGCGGCCGCACCCTTCCCGCAATCTTGTCATCAGCATTTCCATATGCGCTCCGTTATTCTCCGACCTAATCCGCGATCACGATGAGCCGCGAGAGCGTCGTCCCGGCCGGCCAGCACGTCATCAGGGTCAGCGTCTTCTTCGCGGGGTTTCCCTTCAGATACTCGACGCTTTCCGGAGAGACGGTCTTCTGCTCGGCCACCCGATAAACGAACCTCTGTCCCTTGTAGAAGAGATAGATCTCATCTCCCGGCACCAGCTTGTTGAGCAGATAGAACAGGGCATTGTACCGATTCGCCTCATAGAAGTCAACCCCCGAATGAGAAAAAATGAAGACGTTGCCCGAGCTGCCCGGATAGGCGGTTCCGGCCGCGTGGGCCACTCCCCAGGTCAGCGCCCGCTGATAGACGCCCGCGTCCCGCCAGTCCACGTCCGGGATCACGCGAGCATTCGCGGAAAGTTTCGGAATCACGATGCCGAACTCCTCGTCTATCGGATAGATCACGCCGCCCGCTGTCTCTTCCACGCTGTCGGCGATGTTTTTTCTCGCCTCGCGAGTCAAGACGACGGCATCTTCATGCTTCGGCAAGATCTGATACTTCGCCTCTTCTACAATTACTGGAAGGAATGTCAGCACCAAAACCAAGACAGACACCGCCACGAGAGCAATGCCTGCCCGAAACGCTATGCGCATCGCTGCGGGCGGGCCTGTCTTCCGTACCCACTCCAGATACTTATCGGGGCTGATCGTTTTCATCATGCTTCCTGAGATACCTCTGATAGGCATAGTATCCGAGAGCGATCAGCACAAGCAGGATAAGAGCCGTCCACCACGGATGATTCTTGATCCAACCCCAGAAACCGGCCGCTCCTTCATTCATAGCCCCGAGCACCGAACCTTCGGCTCCTGTTTCTGGCGCTACGGCTTCTTCACCGGTCGTGGCAGCACCTTCGACCGTGCCTTCCGTACCCGCACCGCCTCCCGTCACCGGAATCGCACCGAGAGTAGTCGTCGGCCCTGTGACTTTCTTGGTCTTGGTCTTGTACTTGATCTCATTCTCATTGTCTATGACTACGCGCTCGTCCCCGACGAAACCAGAGCCCAAACCGCTCAGCGCAACCGCGCGAATGGCGTAGAAGTAATTGCCGCCGCAATCTCCGTTTGGATCAGTGAGTGTGCTCGCAACATTCGGACCGATAGACGCTGATGTGATCACCAGTGTCGAAGCATCCGCAGTGAAGGTTGAGGACAACGAGCGGTACAGCTCGACTTTATCAGTTAGCCCGTCGTTAGCCGTGGTGAAGTTCGCCATACAGCTCGTACGGCTATAATTGAGAGGCGTGCTGGGCGCACCGGAAACGAGTTCTATCGAGGCTGCCAGCGCAACATCGGAATCCCCACCTTCCTGCTCCTCGGCTGTCACCTGGAACGTGTATGTCCCGTCTGCCGGCATGTCGGTCGCAGTGACGACACAGTCACCCGAGGAACCTCCGGCAGCGAGAGTATAGGTGTCAAACTCGCCAAACGGGCCGGCCTCATACGCAACCTCACACTCCACATCGATGGGATCATCCGCAGAAATATCGAGGACGACGAATCCGACTTTGAACTCCGGACTGTTGATGACGGCTTTCGGCTGTTCGATCTGCACATTCAGATCACCGGAAGCGGCGCTCGCCGAGGAACCTACGAGCAAGAGGCTACCGATAACCGCGAAGAGGAAGACTTTCGTCATAGATTTACTGAGAGATCGGATGAGATTCCACGTGCTCCGCTTGCTCAAGAGCATGAGGAGGAGTCCGCCGAGGAGCAGCATCAGGGCGAAGAGAATGGTGTTGATGTTTGCACCGGTGTACGGCAGTACCGTCGCGGCACCGAGGACGCGCTTCGTCTTGGTCACGGTCTTTGTATCGACATCACGATCCACGATATTGGTCAGCGCCACATCCACAGGAGTGCCGGGCAGAACCACTTCGACATCGGTTCCGACGAACGGCGTTTCTTCATCGGCATTGGCTAGCACGCTCCCACCCACCTCCGATGTCCCCCGGGCATAGGCCAAGTCTTCATATGTGCCGGCGTCCTGACTGCTACTAATAATAGCTTTGTAAACAATAGTGATTATTTCTCCTGGCTGCATGTCACCGAGGCTCCACACTCCCGGAGACGCATACGGCGATGAGAGTGTCAGCGCTCCGATGTGTCCACCACCAAAATTTGAGGAGATATCCACCGTACTATCGTAGGCGACCCCCGCCGGTGGCAAGTCTGTCACAGTGACACCCTCGACATCCGTGGTATTGCCTTCCGGTGCGGTCACGGTGATCGTGTAGAGTACACTGTTCCCCGGTGCCTCAGGAGCGCCGGAATCATTGTCCTTGGAAATCTGGAGTACTGGCGGAACAAACTGATTGCCAATGTTACAGGTGACGACCTCCTCAACACCAACCGTTACCGGATGGCTGTTATCGTTATCAAGACTTTGACCATCATCATCTAGAATCTCATCATTATTACAGAAGATGTTTGTCTGTACCCATCCGTCTTGAATGGTCTCACTCAAAACATACTCTCCGGGAAGTACTGGTCCAAATGTAGTCGCCCCATTTGTGTCAGTGGTTTGGGTGTTCGCAATATCGCCCTGCTTGAGCTGTATGCCCCATCCCGGAAGTACTTCTTCTCCTTCGTCCTGGTTTCCATTTCCATTCTCATCATTGAATTTTGTCACAGTTACTGTTCCATAACTGTCATCATTCGTGATGGTGCAGGTGACGTCGTCGCCTTCATTAAGCGTGACATCATGGCTGGTGCCTTCGCTGGACGTATCATTCGTGCAGCTCCAGGTACCTTCAACATAGCCGGCGATATCATCCTCGGAGAGCGTGTATGCCGTGTTGGCATCTACTGTGACCGGGTCGGATGTATAGGTGGTCGTGTCACCGTTGACGACGCCCGTATCGAATGTCAGAAATCCGCCGGTGAAACCGATATTGAAGTCGCCAACAACCGCATTGCCGCCGTTGTCGTTCAGCACTTCCTTGACGACGGTGATGGTCGGAGCCGTATCATCGTTCGTGATGGTGCAGGTGATGTCATCGCCTTCATCGAGCGTGATGGTGCCGCCGAGAGCGGCAGGACACTTGGCATCACCGGTAATGGAAACAAACTCGTAGCCGGAAACGGCGCTTTCATCAATGGCGTACGGCGTATTCGCAGCGAGCGTGTATGCGGTACCAGAGAGCGCCGCATCGTCACCGATCGTCAGATTGAAATCATCTGGCAGAGCATTGCCGCCGTTGTCATTGGTTGGGTCTTTGTTAACATTGCAGCAAAAGGGTTTACACTTCCCCAGGAAGGTTTAAGCTAAA
>JBBTWT010000032.1:0-2360 GCA_038078615.1 Patescibacteria group bacterium
TCATTGCCCAAGACGAGCTGTTTGTTCCCCGTGCCGGTCGGCAGATTTTTGATATTAATTTTTCCCTTGTTCCCGAGCAGCGGAATATCGCCTTGTTGCGTGCCGATGGTTTTTCCTTGGAGGAATTGAGCGTTGATGGCACTCGGGACGCTCCCGAGTTTCTTGCGCGGCACCATCTCCGAGTCCGTACCGATACGGATGCCGATGAAATAATCTCCGCTCGCGAAATTGAGCGTTGCTGGTAGCGGGGTCACCGATCCCAGAAACGCCCGGAAAATACCGTTGTTTACCGTAACGGTCTGCGTTTCTTCCCAGAGGCGGCTCCCCGCGTCCGTGTTCGACGGGTACGCGTCAGTCGTGGCGCGATCCGTCGTGTATATGCCAAAGCGTATGTCATACGTACCGTTGGGGATGAGGCGGTTGTCACTGCCGAAGAGGGAGGCGGAGAGGCTGATCTGATTGATGGAAGTGTCCGCGGACTGCGCCAATACGGGCCGCGGATCGATCCACCCAGACATACCCAACACCACCGCGAGTGCGGCTACGAATACCCGGTATCTAAGTTGTGGATTACATCTGTTCATTGTTTTTCTTTTCACTCTTCCTCTGTCCGCTATACTCTCATTCGAGGACTCCTCGCGAACGAATGCCTCTATGCTTCTTTTCTATCGGTAGAAATCTTTTCCGGCTTACTACGGATCTTCCGAGTTTTTTCTCCAAGTTTTTCCGGGCATTGCCAGCAATGCCACCGCCTTCGCGAGCTACCTTCCTATTCTCATCGATATTTTTCGGCTCGCGCTTTAGAGAAAGTTCTGTTGTCGCCGTTTCTGCCAGCATATTGAGCACAAGCTCGAGATTTGTCATATTGTCGCGCAAACTTTCTTTTTTGAGACCCTTGAAATTCTTGTATTCCCGCGTCTGCATTCCAGCCCACGCAAGCGTGATGTCATCGGTAAGAATCGCGAATTCATCACCCTTCTTCACGCCGCGCTTTTCCCATTCGTCCGTCAGCGCCTTGCGAATTTCTATGCTCTTCAAGCGCTGATTGATCCAATTTTCTGAATATCCTTTCTTGAGATAGGTGTTAAGCGCTCGATTGATAGCCAGTTCCGGATCATGCGTTTCTTCGATACGCTCATAACCGACACGCGCCAGCCACAGTTTGAACGGCTCGGCATTCGGCGATGGGATAGACTGGATGATACGCAACATCACCTCGGTATCCGCAACATCAGTCAGCCGCATTTTCCCGTCCGTAGCGAGCATTTTCAACCCGTTACATTTTGTAACGGTTTCATTTGAACCCTCATCAATAAGACGTTTTTTTAGGACGCGCCAATATACCGCTGGGTTTTCACTCTCTGAAAGTACAGCCACGACATCCACCACCGAGAAATACCATTTCTCCTCTTTTTCGTTCCACTCCCGACGAATGGTTTTCCCTTCGAAAATCGCGATTTTTTTAGACATAGATTTTTTTATTGCTTCCTCTTCATTTACCCTGTGTAATAAAATTTGAGCCTGTTATGTGGAAAGTTTGAATTTTTTTCTTATCCAGCCGTCATTCGGTATTTTCTCCGATACGATATAGAGGACTTCCTTGTCGATCCTGCAGTCGGCTTTCAGATACGTGATCAGATCCTCGCATTCGTACGGATATACCCAGATGCTGTTCTGCAGTTTCTCGAAGCCGAAGCGGGCGAGATTGCGCCTGATCCTGTCGCGCTGCCCCTTCTTGGTTTCTTGAATATCGAAGATGACCAGACGCCATTTCCCGTCCCATTTTTGTGGTTGCAGCGTTTCTGACTCCGCCGCGTATCGTGCAAGCTCCCGGCTTCCTTCTTCGGTCAGTCGCACCCGCATCCCCCCGCCCGCCCTCTTTGCCAAAGCAAAACAAGCCGTGTTTCTCCAGCTTGCCGATGGCGTTTTGGACATAGTAGGAAGAACGATATCTCCGGTCGTTTTTCTTCAGCACGGCAAGGGTCTGCAGAGTGTCGGCGATGAGAGCATCCACGCCCAACGCGCCCGATCCCACCGCGGTCAGGAGAATATGCTGCACGTCCACTCTTGTCCTGCTCCCTAGAGCCATACCGTGTTTGTTTTTGTGTCTGTCCCCTCGGTCATAATAAAAGGCATATCCTATGCACACTCAGTGACTCGATAGCGTATCTATGTGTGTTCATACTTACCACACTCCTTACCACACACTGTATCACGTGACAGCGTATACAAATGTGCAACAAGGAACTTCTCGAAAGTTGTTTCCGTATGCACACGATATAACACGACAACGTATCAGAGTGTGCGATAGTCAGCACTCCCGATATGCACATATTATAGCACGACCGCATACTATACAC
>JBBTWT010000033.1:0-14583 GCA_038078615.1 Patescibacteria group bacterium
GAAACCCGATGAAGTGATTAATCAACTCGTTGCGTTAGAAGTTTGAAACCAAGCTGTTAAATCCGCGACGCGTTCGTTTGTAGGCAAAGTTAAAACCCGGTTAAATATATCAAAATGAACACTGACTTGTCGAGGCAATTTAACAGGGTGAAAAAAACTTAATCCAAGCAGGATGCGCCAATAAAAATATGCCATTTGAAACACCGAAAAATTTCCAGCCATATACCGCCTCGGAGGAGGAAATAAAAAATCTGCGTCCGCTGACCAAAGGAGAGGCCGATGAACTTGGAATTGGTGGAAAGAAGAGTGAAAAGAAGTCTGCGCCGGAAAAATCTGATCCGTTTCTGGCGGCTTCTTTCAGAAATCCGGAAACGGCCAAGGAGAAGGAAATTTCTTTCGATATCGAGAAAGAATTCGCTTTTTTTGAGGGATTCTATCAGAAAAATCTCGGCCTCGACCTTGACAGGTCGGAAATCATCTCGATCTGGGAACAAAACTATCAGGAAATGAGACAAGAGATCGAAACCTACGGATACGATACCCTGCTGATCGTCCCGGCATCCCTGCCGGAAGAAGAAATTCTCAACCAAAAACTCATCGAGACGATGGAAGAAAATGTCGGTGGCAAAAAGCAGAAAGTCGCCAGCACATATCAAGGTGACAGTTTCAAAGAGGGTGGAGCGTTTGCCGGAGTCAGGAATCCCGAGCAACCACGCTATCGCATCATCCTGACTCATGCCGAACAGAATATGTATGATAACCCCAATGCCAACCCATTTCTCAAAGCGACGCTGGGCAAAAGCATCATGGCCTTATCCGGCCTCGATGCGGCAGACATTCAGGCGAGAATCGCAGGGAATTTGGAAATCCCGGTCAGTTTTGAAGCGAATATCGGCAGCCACAAAAAGCAGATCAAGGCCGAGGGATTTTCCTGGACAGAATACGCAGTCTTTCAGAGAGTCTTTTTCGAAAAAACCGGCAAGCATCTGGATGAAAACGGCTATACGCGGTTCCCCAAATCCTACTCCGGTTCCCTCGTCGTGGGCTCGGACTGGGATCCGGATGGCCGGCGGCTGAATGTCCTTGCCCTTGATCCCGGTCTGGCGCGTGGCGGTCTCGGTTCCCGCCTCTCCCGTAGTTTCAAAAAGTTACCTTAAGCTTTGGAATTTTTACCCTGTTAAATAACTTTAAATTTTTTAATTTACTTTTCTACCGAAAGCGATCTTGTATGGAACAATTTTTTCCAAAACCGGAAGGGCTGGATACAACCATAAAAAAGAAACCGAAAGAGGATCCGCTCGGCGTGTTTTTGGAGCGATTCGGCGATGAGCTGGGCGTTGATTCCGCGGTCACGGGGAAAATGGATTTTTCCTATCTGACACCCGAACAAAGGGCGGAATCGATGTGGGCGCTTTTCCAGAATGTCAAACGGTCGATGGTTCAGATGAGGGCGAGAGGGGTACAGAAAGGATTGACTGAAGATGAGCTGAATGAACTCCGAATGGGCGTAGGTGCGATCAAAAATCTGTATGAGGATGAGGAAGTGAAGAAAGTCTTTGTGGAGCAGCACCGCAGACACGCCCAAGAACGCGAGGCGATCAATGGGGATCTGGAAAAATTTGAATCATTGAAAAGGACCATTTCAACCGAAGAAGGTTCGCTCGATGATTATGCCCGCCGGATTTTCGGCAAACGGGGGAACATCAATGAGATGGACAGGATGTTGTTCAAGACGGCCAAGAATAATCTTTCTGAAAGCCGTGCGAGGATGGACGAGCTGCTTGGGTTGAATGCCGAATTGAGAGTGTTGCATCAGGCTGAGAATATAGGGAAATATGCCAAAGAATTGCGAGAAAAGGGGTATATGTGGCTGCCTTCACGCCGTGAATTTCTGGAACAATTCGAAGAAGCGGCGCTTTTCGGACGGCCGCTGCTGGTTTTCGGGGAATCGGGAACGGGGAAAACCGAGTTGATCAAAAATGCCTCTTTGAAACTGACCGGGCTGATTGCCAATGAAACGCCGGGGAAAGACACGCGTTTTGAAAGTTTGATCGCCAAAGCGAAGATTTCCACCAATGGAGAAAATTATTATGAATACCAGGAAATCGGCGAAGCCGCGACCGGAATGTCGACCACTCTGGACGAGAAAAGATCTCATGACGGGAGGATCGTCATCGATGATGAATTCAATCTGTTGCCACAGGCAGAACAGATTCTCAGGCTGTCAAGGATAGCTTCATGGAAGCCGGGAAGAAAAATCAAGATGCCTGTTGTCAATCGCGAGGTCGAAATCGCCCCGGATTTTCTCTACTCTGCTTCCGTGAATCTCGCTTCGGACAAATATACGGGCGGGAGAAGCGACATCCCGTTGGAAGTCATGCGAAAATTCCACAAACTGGAAGTCGGCTTCATCCCCCAGACAGACAATGATCCGGAAATCTATGACGGTATGATAGCCGCGCTGATGGATGAGAACGGACGCTTCAGGGCTTCCAAAGAAGAGGTAAGCCCGGCTTTCGAGAAAGAAAAGGAAGAGACACGTTTGATTCAAAAAGGCGGTCAGGAAATCAGGCAGAATGTAAGAAAATGGGAACTGAAAAGCCAGGAAGAGAAAGACGGGAAAACGGTTATGGCCGGGGGCTTCGTGTGGAGACTGGCGTGCACGCTCAATGAACTGAATAAATCGATAGCTCACCAGGAGACGGTTTTGAAACGCAAAGGAGAAGGGCAGTATCTGAACAAGGTATTGATCGATGTCGGGCGGATCACGGAGTGGCTGCAGACGTATGTGACGATGGAAGACAAGATTTCTCTGGAACAATTCATAACGGAAAAAATACGGGATCAGTTTTCCGAAATGAAATCTTTCTCGCAGGAAGATCGCGAGCTTGCTAAGGATTTTTTCGCTCATTTCAGTATCGATTTGAAGAGCGACACGGAAAGACCAAGGGTGAATTTCGAGGTTATGACTCCTCGCGACATCGGATTGCTTTCGCCGCGAGTCAGATATGAGATCGTCAGCGAAGAATCGGTTTTGGCGGAAAGTTTTTATGTCACACCGGAGGGGAAACGGGTCGAATACAAAATACAGAGGTTTGAGCGGGGCGGGCGGGAATTTATTCCAGGTGAGCTATATGTCAGGGAAACGGATGGGAAGAAATACGCCGAGAAGTTTCTGGGGATCAACAAAGAAAACGGTTTGCCGGTATTGGCTCCGTATAGAAAAGAGATGGCAGTATCTCGCCAAGAAAATACGACGATGGCGGTCGCACAAGCACAGTGGCGGAATCCGGAAACACAGAAAGAGCAGTCGATTGAGATCGATGTGGAAAAAGTGCTGGCCGAACAGAAAAAGTTTTATAAAGACAGATTGGGATTGGAAATAGACGAGAGAGAAGTGCGATCCATCTGGAACAAACACTTTGCAGAAATACAAAGTGAGATAGAGAAATATGGATACGATGAGATTCTTATTGTTCCGGCTGACCTGCTGACGTTAGGAACTCTGAATAGCGTCCTTATCGAAACGATGGAAGAAACTGTCAGCGGGAAAAAGAAACAAGTTGCAGCCACATTCCAGGGGAGTAACTTCGCGACTGGCGGTTCTTTCGCCGGAGTAAGAAATAGTTATCCATCGAAATATCGTCTCGTGCTCACTCATTCCATCCAGAGTATAGAAGATCATCCTCTTCTCAAAGCCACGCGGAATAAGACTGTTATGCAGGTTACCAACTTGGACGAAGCCGAAGTCGTTCGCCGTATCGCAAACGGCAAAGATCTACCTGTTCATTGCACGTTTGAGATCAACGGACAGGAGATTGAAGTCCAAGCCGAGGGAGTATCTTTGGAGGAGTATGATCTGCAACAGCGTATGCGTTTTGACAAGACTGGGGAGCATCTGGACACAAAAAATAACAGCATTGCTAGACTACTTAAATCCTACTCCGGTTCCCTCGTCGTGCACTCGTTCTGGCGTCCGGCTGGCCGCCGGCTGGCTGTCGCTGCCGCTGCTCCCGGGGTGGCGGATGACACTCTCGGTTCCCGCCTCTCCCGTAGTTTCTCAAATTAGTTTAGACTTTGGAATTTTTTTATTTCTTTTGTTTTTCTTCCCTTTTACACTTGGGCTAGTACAATCATTATTTTTACAGCAGTGAAGATGTGATTTGCCCAAAACGATTTCCGTTCGAAAAGACGTTCGCACACATACGGACGTACGAACGGTAGAGAGCGGATTCGAAAAAAGAGAAACTACAGTCTTTCCTTCGGACGGGGAGGTAGTCCTAATCAATCGCGATAAGCGAAAGTACAATGGATAAGGAAAGGCTACAAGAGGCGGGGTTGCCCGCGGCGCCCTGCTTGGGGGCGTGGCAGGCGTGGCTCCGGTTCCCTCGTCGTGAACTCGAACTGGAATCCAGATGACCGACAGCTGAATGTCAATGCCAATGATCCCGGTATGGCGAATGACAATCTCGGTTCCCGCCTCTCCCGTAGTTTACTTTGTGAGGCCCGGTAAAGCCGGGCCGCAAGCGGAATTTCACAGGGTAAATCTCCGTGAAATCCGCAGAGGATGAATTATTTCTTCACCTCACTGTCTTTCTCTTTTTTCTCCGCATACTTGACAAAACCGGATCTCAGATACTTGATCCACCCACCGAGCATCTTGCCCGCTTCCTGGAGATATTCTTCGGTCTTGATATACTGCGTCTCATTAATAAATCCGTTTTCCAGTGACAGGCGGAATAGGATTTTCAAGACTTCGACTTTGGCATTGGCTTTCAGGAGATAGGTATCTTTGAAGTTTTTTGGCTGGGCGTTGCCGAAAACAGACAACTCGATCGCTTCCAAGATGTTGGTCTCGATTTTTTCTCCCAAGCTGTATCGCTCATGTTTGGGAAAAACGGAGATTGATTTGTGGGCGTACTTATAAAGATCGTACAGTTTTTTGATCAGCGGGATCTCGATCGAAGTAAAATTTTTATCGTTGTTCATATGGATGTTGATTATGATGAATTGATACGCGTTGAGAATCTGTTGGAATCATGGCGGACGTATCGGAAAGGGAAAAGCCGAAAAATGGACGTAATGGAATTTGAGAGGCATCTGGAGGATAATTTGTTTGCGTTGCGCGATGAATTACAAAGCGGCGTTTACGCGCACGGAGAGTATTCGTATTTCAGGATATCCGATCCGAAGAAACGCGATATCTACAAATCGACAGTCAGAGACAGGATAGTCCATCAGGCGCTGTATGAGTATCTTTGTAAAAAATATGAGCCCCTGTTCACGGAATACTCTTTTTCTTCCAGAAAAGGAAAGGGTGTCCACAGGGCGGTCGCCGCTTTCAAAGAACAAACTCGTGCGATGAGAAAAAGCAGGAAAAGATGCTGGGCGATGAAATGCGACGTCAGAAAATATTTTGAAAACATAAATCATAAAGTCTTGTTGGAAATCTTGCAACGCACGATTCTGGACGAGAAGATTTTCAATCTGTTGAGAATCATCGTCGAGAGTTTTCACAAGGAAACCGGCAAGGGCATTCCCTTGGGCAACATAACCAGTCAGGTTTTTGCCAATGTGTATCTCAACGAATTGGATACATTTGCGGAAACAGAACTCAAATTGCGGAATCGCTATGTGAGATATAACGATGATTTTATGATTGTCGGCGACAACAAGAAGGATCTGCTCGAAAACACTGAGAAAATCAGGCGATTTTTGAGCGGAAAACTGATGCTGGAGCTGCCTCCGGAAAAGACAGTATTTCGTAAACTACGGTGGGGCATAGATTTTTGCGGACACATACTTTTGACGAATGGCATATTATTGAGACACAAAACGAAAAAAAGGATGTTCGGAACGATGAGCGTCGCCAAAAGCAGATTCGACTCCGGGACGATATCACAAAGCGATTTCAGGAAAATTCTTGATTCATATTTCGGCTTGCTCTCGCATTGCAAGGCGTATGATCTGGAAAACAAGATAAGAAATATGTACTTGTACGAAGAGCCGTTTGGTTGGCTCTAGGATGTAACACTCTCCTTTTGTGTTATAATGGAAACAAACATATACAAAAAAGGTATGCGTATTGAACTTAATCAGTTGAAGGAGTTTCTGCTCGATTCGAATCTCATTCCTCGGGAAAAGGTCGAGGAGGCGGCGGCGGAAGCGGTGAAAGACAAAAAAAACCTCGGCACGCTCCTGCTCGAGAAAAAGCTCATTCAGGAGGCGGAGCTGCAGAAAGTCTATGCCTATATCCTCGGCATCCCGTTCGTCGATCTTTCCAAGGAAGCAATTCCGATCGAGATACTGCAGATCGTTCCGGAACTGATCGCCAAGAAATACAACATCGTTTCTTTCGAGAAGACGGGAACGAATTTGAAGGTGGCGATGCTCAATCCCGAAGACCTCCAGACGATCGATTTCATCAAAAAAAAGACGGGCCTGAAAATCGTGCCGTGTCTCACGACGCGCGAGAGCATCCAGACCGCGCTGCACCAGTATGAGAAGAGCCTGAAGGCGGAATTCGGTGATATCCTGACCGGCGATATCAAGCCCGACGGCGAGAGCCGGGATGAGGAGAATCTCGAACAGGTGGCCGCCGGACTCCCCATCATCCGTATCGTCGATACGCTCCTCAAACATGCCATCCTCGAGTCCGCGAGCGATATCCACATCGAGCCGGACGAGAAGGAGGTGCACGTGCGCTACCGCATCGACGGGGTGCTCCACGACGCGATGACGCTCCCCAAAGACGTGGCCGCGGGTATCGTGGCGCGCATCAAGGTGCTCTCGAACCTGAAGCTCGATGAGCACCGTCTGCCGCAGGACGGACGCTTCAAGATCCAGAACGACGAATACAAGATCTCCTTCCGCGTCAGCATGCTGCCGGTGTTCGACGGCGAGAAGATCGTGATGCGGCTCCTCGACGAGACTTCCAAGGGCCTCACGCTCGAGAAGATGGGTCTCACCGGCCCGGCGCTCGAGGCCGTGCACCGCGAGATCAACAAGCCCAACGGTATGATCCTCGTGACGGGGCCGACCGGTTCCGGCAAGACGACGACGCTCTACACGGTGATGGATATCCTGAACACGCCGGAAGTGAACATCTCGACCGTCGAGGATCCGGTGGAATACCGGATGCCGCGCGTGAATCAGACGCAGATCAATCCGAAAGTCGGTATGACGTTCGCTGCGGCGCTGCGCTCGCTTTTGCGCCAGGATCCGGATATCATCATGGTCGGCGAGATCCGCGATCAGGAAACGCTCGAGATCGCCATGCATGCCGCGATGACGGGGCACCTCGTGCTCTCGACGCTCCACACCAACTCTGCCGCCGCTACACTGCCGCGCATGCTCGATATGGGTGCGGAGCCGTTCCTGATCGCATCCACGGTCAATGTCATCATCGCCCAGCGTCTGATCCGGCGCCTGTGTGTCGAGTGCCGCAAAGCGTATACGCTCGACAAGAAGGAAGTCGAATCGCTCGGAAAATCATACGATATCGATGCCATCTTCAAGTATCTCAAGAACGATCCGGTCGGGAAGAAATTCGTCGAGAAAGCCAAGGATTGGAGCGAAATCACGATGTACAAGCCGGTGGGCTGCGACCAGTGCGGTGGCGAGGGATATCGCGGCCGCAACGGCATCTATGAGGTGCTGCCGATGGATACGGATATCAGAAAACTCGTGACGCAGGCCGCGACGACCGAGGACATCGAGAACCAGGCCAAGAAGAACGGGATGTCGACGATGGCGGAAGACGGCTTCCTGAAAATCATCCAGGGCATCACCTCGCTCGAGGAAGTGATGCGCGCGACAACAGAATAGATACCGTCAGAGACATGACCTTAAGAGTACGCTCATGAAAACGATCGCGCCGGAACAAAACTGGAAAGCTGCACGGAATACAAAAGAAGTACGGGGCGGCGATCCTGTTTCCGATGCGGGGATTCTTGCGTTATTTTCCAAAAAAGAACAGAAAGAAATCAAGTACAAGCAACGGGTATTGTCTTCACTCGCCTATTTCATCGGCAAGGATTTCGAGATCCCTGTCGAACTCAATGCGCCGGGAGCCGGTTGGCATTGGGATTTCAAGGAAAACAAGATCAGGATCGATCCGAAAGATCTACTGGAAAAGCCGCTTGACTATCTGCGCTATCTCGTCTGTCACGAGGGGAGTCATCGTAGGATTTCCAGGACGGATTTCATTCCGCTGGAAACCTGGCAACAGCCGGGGTTTTCTTTCATGATGAACGCCATCGAGGATCCGCGGGTGGACAACTTCGTCGCGGAAAACTATCCGAAATTCAAACAATTTTCTCAAACTTTCCATGATGTCGAAATGGAAAATTTGAAAAAAAAATACCAGGAAGCATCCAAGGAAAGACTCGGTCACCAGCCGCGATTCATGCGGGCTGGCTTTGAGTATCTGAGGCTTTGGTACAAAGAAACACAGGGACAAGCAGGGGAAATAAGCACGTCATTGCCGCAAGAAGTCCGACAAGTCGTTCAAAAAACCATCGCGTCAGCGAGAGATTCCTGGTGGCGTTATCCTCTGAAAAGAGAAGCTGATGCAGATGAAAGTCTGATAAACAAGTATGCCAAGGTTTCATACGAGATTAATCTGGACGAGGTATGGCCTGCATTCAAAAAACTGGTCGATGAAGATATGAAAGACCAAAGAGTGCAGGAGGCATTGACAGATATGCAGCTGAGCGAGCAACAAAAAGGGAAAGGACAAGGTGTACCACAGCCACTGAAAGACAGCCTGACTCCTCAGCAACAAAGAGAGCTGGAGGACGCGATCGATAAGGCGATCGAATCCGCCGCCGAAGCTGAGGCGGACAGGGAAGCCAAGAAGGAGAGAGAAAAAAATAAAGGAGAGACAGGGGTGAGTGAAGGGGAATCGACAAAAGGATCAGAGCAGGGTGAAGGTCATCCGCAGGCAGGACGGGTCGGAAGACCTATCGATTTGGATTCTCTTTCGGAAGGCTTGAAGCAAAAAATAAAGGAATTCATAGATTTGTTTCCGCCCGAAAAGCAAAAAGAGCTTCAAGAAAGAGCCGAGCAAGAATTGAGGGAATTAGAACGGGAAATGAACGAAGCGTTGGAGGGCAAACTTTCAGAAAATCCTGAAAAAATGGCGCAGCAAGCTGCGAGCGAAAAACCGGAGAGTGAAAGAGCAATATCGATTCCCCGAGAGCCACAAACGGATTTTGAAAGAGAGCAAGACAAACAAAGACAGAAAGACTTGGAACAATACAGGGATATTCTCGAAAAGACTCTACGCAAGGATGCCAATGTGTACGAACGATACAGAGGCGAGGTTCTGCCGATGATCGAAAGCCTGGAAAATGATCTGCGAGAAATTTTCGTCGCTCGCAGGGCGAGCAGATGGAAGAGCGGATTTAAGACCGGCAAGAGAATAGACATCAAGACGAGAATACAGGAAAAAGCCAAAGGTATTTCCGCCGTCGAGAGCAAGGCGTGGCAAAAACGCGAATTGCCGACGGAAAAAGATTATGCCATTTCCATATTGGTCGATTTGTCCGGCTCGATGGCGCACGGCGGGAAGATACAAGAGACGTTCAAAGCGCTGATCGTACTGGCAGAAGCGCTCAACAAGCTCTCTATCAAAGTGGAGATCCTCGGATTCAATGACAGATTCTATGAATATCAGGCATTCAGCAAGGATATGGACAGGGAAACGCGAGAAAGGATGGGCGGGATGATCGAGGAAACCGTTGTCGCCAGCCAGGGCGGCGGCGGACACGCTAGTAATCAGACAGACACCGGATGGGCGACCAAACTCGCATCGGAAAGATTGGCACGACAACAGGCAGGTGAAAAATTTTTGATAACTTTGACAGATGGGGTTCCACAAGAATCCCCGGCACATAGCGGCGCCGAATATAGACTGGACAGAGTGGTCAATCATATCATGCGAGAATCAGACCAAAAATTGATCGGACTCGGAATCGGTAGCGGTACGGAGCATGTGAAAAAGTATTATCCGAACAATTTGGCGAATATCGATGCGAAAGAGATGGCGGCAAAATTGGCTGACGCTATACGGGAGATGATTGTCAACTATCAGCGTTTTTAGTATAATTCAGATATGGGAAATTCATTCGAGGCTTTATTCAAGCGGGGAGGGAAACAAGATGGAGGCGAAAAAACTGCTCCTCTGGGGGAGGTGGCAGATGTGCCAGAAAAAAAAGAAACAGACCCTCTGGAGCTGGCAAAAGCGATAAACGTCAAGAAAGAGATTGCAGAAATCACTCAAGGAAGAACCTTTGAGGATTTGTCATCGGAAGATTTGAAGGTCGTGTTGGCGAAGTATAAGGAAATTGAGAATACTCTCGGACTGTCAGAATCGGAACCGAAGGGCGGTGTCAGGGAACAGATGCTCCGCGCGAAAGAGATAATGGGAGAGGAGTTTTTTGGCCCAGAGGAGATAGAAAAGGCATTCGGTATCAGAGTGAATCCCGATCGGATCCCCGGTATCCCGTTTGCTGGAGAGAATCTGGAGCGGGCAAGAGAGCTTGGTCAATTCCTCATTTTGCGGGTCGATACAGCAGATGATGGCGCGCCTCTTACGATGGTAGAAATAAACAAATTGCTCAAAGGAAAAGTGAGCGGCGGCGCCAAGGCTTTGTACGGTAATGACGGTTCAGGGCAACTCAAAGATGATGCCTGGTACAGAGGTGAAGCGTTTGCCACACAGGATCCACCGAGACTTTCCTGGGCGCTTGTCGGCAAGGAGGTTCTTCCTGACTCTTCGAACAAAAATTACCTGGAGCAAACGGTGGAAATCGTAGATTATCTCAAGAACGAGGTTTTCGCAGGAAAGGAAATTCCAGTCGAGTTCCAATCCGCGATTTCTGAATTTGAAAAGGCGAAGGATGAAATCGGAAAACTTATCGATAATGATTGGCAAAAAGCGGCGAAACAGCTCGAAGAGCTTGCCATCACCAAGCTTACCAGACAAACGCCCGTTGAAATCCTCTACGATATTCTCGTATATTTTCAGAATACAGGTGAAAGGTTATTGGAAAATATGTACACCTGGACTGCGAAACGCTCGTCTGACGGCAAGTTCGTCGTCGTCGGTGGCTTCGATGCCGGTGGCGCGGGCGTGGACGGGGTTGGTCCTCGCATTCAGGCTGGCGTTCTGGGCGTTTCTTTCTCCCGCAGTGTGTAGGATTTTGATATTTGAAATTTGGTTTTTGTTCTTCCGGCACGCCGGACAGGCGTTGCCGGGTGTGCTAGACTGAAACGGATAATACAATCGTATGCGAGCAGAAATACAGAAATTTTTGGGAATGACAACCGGATCCACGGAGCCATGCCTGATGATCGCTCACGATGAGCAGGAGCTTGTCGTTCTCGAACAGGCAGTGAGCGATTTCGGGCTTCAAAAAACCAAAAACGTCAGGGAACTGTTTGATGGGATACGAACCGGAAGCAAGATATATTTCACCCTGGGGAACACCCTGGGGAACAATATCTACAATATCCTGACCCAGTATCCTACGGGGCAAGTGACCGCGTATGACGGTCAGAAGAATCTGGTGGCAAACCCTGATTATCAGAAAGGATCAATGCTGATCCTGATCACGAAAGCAAACCTGAAAACAATAGAACAAGCCGGAAAAAGCCTGCTGAGGCTTGCGGGCGTAACGTGGCAAAAACGAGCATGATATCCGAACGACAAAAAATCCGAGGAGCAGAGACGGGAACTGTCGGAAAGAACAACGTCCCTGTTTTGGAGACGGAATCCTCTGTCGCCTATTTGGGTGTGGAACTTCCCAAGGGCATGGGAGGGGAGTTCTGCCCGAAAAAAGAAAAATACCAGAACTACATAAACGAGGAATTTTCGCTCAAGCTTCAGAGAAAAATAGCGACCTCCTGGAAGCTCGATCAGCCGATCATGATCGAAGGAGGAACCAGTATCGGAAAAACTACTACCGTACGAAAAATGTGCGCGGAGCTGGGATGGGAAGTATATTACAAAAACCTCAACGGCACGACGGATGTCGAAGATCTGATGGGAAGATATGTGCCGAATCCTGACAGAAAAACTGTCAACGATCCGGAATACAAATGGTCGGACGGGCAGGTTACCCAGGGCTTGCGGCAAGAGAATGAGAAAATAAAGGTGATCATTCTGGATGAGTATAACTCCGCCAATCCGAATATCATCATCCGTCTGCACGAGGTGCTGGATGAGTTGGAAAAGAATGGTGAGGTCGTGCTCGCCGAAGACGCGTCGGAGAGAGTCAAAGTCGGCAAATCAAGGACAAAAATCATCGCGCTGACCAATCCTCCGGGCAAAGGATATCTCGATCGTCAGCCGCTTGACCCCGCCCAGCTCCGCCGCTGGAATTATCAGAAAGAAGTCACCGAGCTTCCCAGAGACACCGTTTCGGTGTCGATGGATATCATGTTTCATATGAGACCAGAAACAAAAGAAATGGCAGAAGAAAAGTTTCTGTTCTCGAACGATGTCGAAATACCGGCTGGGGAGCTCAGGGAAGCGCCCGGAATGAAGGAGTTGTTCGAGAAGTACAAAGAGTTTCATTATGCCGCAAAAGAGCTTTTGAAGAACAGGGAGATCGCCCAGGATCAGCCGCAGGCGTTCATGTATGATGACCGCATGGAGCCGCAAAAAGTCCTGAAGTTCATCCAGAATTTCTATCGCGGCGATATCAATGCGGTATGGAAAAATGCTCTGGAATATTTTTATGTGAACAAACTGGAAGACGACACAGACAGGCAGAAACTATTGGAATTGATCAACGCCATCGAATATGTTCCGCCGGTCGAATCACGGCGCAAGGGACTGGAGCGCGAAAGTCCCGAAGAAGCAGAGAGGCTGAAAACCATTTCCGAAATTGAGCGGGTAAAAAAACGAATCGTGGAAAGCGGCACGGTGCCGGATGGATTTTTTGAGGAAAAAAGGGAAGGACTGAACGGCGCATTGGCAGAACAGATCAAGGATGCCAAGGAAATCTTGGGAGGGAAAGACGTGCTCGGGATTGAGGAGATCGAGAAGGCATTCGGCATCAGAGTGCGAACAGAAGATATCCCTCGTATTCCTTTCTCCAAGAAAGAGCTGGAAAATGCAAAAGAATCAGGACAGTTTCTCATTCTGCGCGTCGACAAGGCGGCAGACGGAACAGCGCTTACTATGAAGAAAATGTATAAGACATTGACGGAAGAATTTGAAAAATCGGGAGACGGCAAACTTCTGTATGATACTGACTGGTATGGAAAAGAAGCATTTTTCACAAAAAACAAACCAGGACTGGCATGGGCTTTGGTCAGCAAAGAGATAGTGCCTGATTCCGAGAATAAAAATTATCTTGAGCAGACGGAGCGACTCATTGATTATATCAAAAACTCCGTTTTCAAGGGAACAGCTCTGCCGAAGGAATATCAGGATGCTCTGCGTGAGTTTTCGGAAAAGAAACCGGAGATAGCAAAGCTGATGGATAGTGGCTCGGAAGAGGCGGCAAACATGCTGGCGGAACTTTCCATCACGAAACTGACCAGACAGTCACCTACGGAAGTCATCTATGACATGGTGGCATATTTCAAAAGCAACCATGAGAGGCTTCTTCAGGACAAGTACACATGGACCGCAATCCGCTCGTCTGGCGGCGAGTTCGTCTACGTCGGTAGCTTCGGTGTCGGTGGCGCGGGCGTGGGCAGGGATGATCCTCGCTCTCAGTTTGGCGGTCTGGGCGTTTCTTTCTCCCGCAGTGTGTAGGATTTTGATATTTGAAATTTGGTTTTTGTTCTTCCGGCACGCCGGACAGGCGTTGCCGGGTGTGCTAGACTGAAAGCGGGCAATGCGGAACAGTCTACGGACATTCCCGCCCACAAGACTGACACACTGCTTCGCCGCTTCTTGCGCAGTATACTCAAGAATATGGAGTGCGCGCATATTGATACAAAGTATCTCCGGGGTTTTCTCGCAGATACTCGCTGCCATGGATGGAAGCGGCGAAAAGAAACGCTCGTCTGACGGCAAGTTCGTCAACGTCGGTAACTTCGATGCCGATGGCGCGAACGTGAACAGGAATGATCCTCGCAATCAGAATGACAATCTAGGCGTTTCTTTCTCCCGAAGTGTGGACAGCGTCTCCTATAAGAGACAGGAAGCGAGCCGGAATTATTCCGGCTTTCTTGCTTCTTTGGCTTCTTGCGCGCGGATAAATCCTCCCAACTCCTGTCCTATCTCTGATAATTTCTCTGAAAAATGAGCGTAGCGTCTGTCGCTGATCGCCCGTGTCCGCGCGAGGAGACGGATCGTAATTTTCAACACCTGTAACTGGCAATCCATCTTATGCAGGATGAGCAAGCGGCTATTGCCGGACTTTTTCAAAGCAAGTACCAGAAGCTCGATCAGTCCGAACGTCAGTGTCAGGCTTTTGGTCCCCAGAGTATAGCGGGAGAGCTTGGGCATGACAGTAACCGCTCCCTCAAGGAGGATATACCAGTCAGCCAAGTGCTGGAGCATGGAAAACGAAGCGGAAGTCCGGGGGGGGGGGGGGTGCAGGGGGGTGTTTTTGAAAA
>JBBTWT010000034.1:0-6086 GCA_038078615.1 Patescibacteria group bacterium
CTGATTGACAAAATTGTTTTATCGGGGTATACTTTCTCGCATGAAACGGATGATCCTTTCTATTATCAGGTTGTACCAGAAGACTCTCTCGTTCGAGCATGGGTTCATGGGCAAGCTGTTCGGGGAGCGGTTCTGTCGTTTTCATCCGACGTGCAGCGAATACACGTACCAGGCCATACAGCGGTATGGCGTGGCGCGTGGCAGTTGGCTCGGGGTCAAGCGAATCTTTCGTTGCCATCCATGGAACGATGGAGGATATGATCCCGTGCTATAAATGTTGTTTTACAACTTAGGAGAGAGCAATGACTACTGGCAAAAAAGAAGACGTCTATTTTCTTGGGCATTCCCCATACCCGGATCCTCCGACGACTCCTGTGACACCGACGAAGAAGCAGGAGGGGGAAGTAGGCCCGACTCAAGGCCAAGAGAGAGAACCGCGGGCAACGCGTATGGATAAAGGTGTTCCGCCTGGGGTGCGCCGAGTCACGGCGACGTTTATGATGGGGGATGTTTTGCATCTTCCGACGCCGGTGATCGTTCATTGTGTCAAGGCTGGCGGAGATGTCCCCAGAAACGAGGCGCGGACACATCTCAACCACGATTATGTGTGCATGAGCTGCACGCGCTGTATGGATTGACCACCCCCCAATTCCACCAGAAGGCTAGGAGTACCACGTACTCCTAGCCTTCTAACCTTTATGAGAGCCATTATTTCAGATACTTAGCACTCTACTTGACAGAGTGCCAGCCTATTTTATATACTATATCCGTAGAGAATTTCATATTTCTCATCAATTATCTTGTATCCCTCATCCCAGGCCTATGGATAATCGTCAAAAGCAAGTATTGTCGGCCATCGTCGATCTCTATACGGAGACGGCGCTGCCGGTCGGTTCGCAAGCGCTCCTAGAGCACTCCGATTTCGGCGTGAGTTCGGCGACGCTCCGGAGCGATATGGTGGCGCTCGAGGAAGAGGGCTATCTTTATCAGCCGCATATTTCCGCCGGACGCATTCCGACCGATCAGGGCTATCGCACGTATGTCGAGGAGATGATGGGTGATAAGCCGCTCTCGCGTCGCGACCAGGAACATCTGCAGAAAGAACTTCTCCAGCTTCGTGCTAAGCATACGCGTCTCGGCCGCACGACCGCCAAACTCCTTTCTGCGCTGTCCGGCAATCTCGCGGTCTCGGGCATCTTGAGAAAGCCTGCCCGCCATACTTCCGACGGTACGGAGGATGTAGGAGGGGATGAAGTGTATGATTTCGGGATGAAAGAACTCATCGAGAAACCGGAATTTCAAGCACTCGATGATCTGTGCCGTTTGGTAGAGACGATGGATTCGCTCGACGAGAAGCTCGACGGGATAATGCTCCGACTGAAAGACGGCGAGACGCACATCTTCATCGGAAACGAGAATCCCATCGCAGGCATCGACAACTGCTCGATGATTGTCGCGCCCTATCAGAACAGGGGAGGTGAACAGGGGATCCTCGCCATCATCGGTCCGAAACGGATGGAATATGCCAAGAACAAATCTCTTATCGAATATATGAAGAAGCTCCTCTCCTCCTCGCTCGTCATCGTTGTCATGGGAAATGTAATCTATCTAATGAAATAAATATGAAAGATCAATTCGAGCATTTTCAATTGAGCCAAAAGATAGTGCTCTATTCCGAACAGAGCAAGAAGTTTCTTCTCCTTAAAGCTTCTACAGTAGGCTCCGAATATGTCAGGAAATATGGATTATGGGATTTGCCTGGCGGAAGGCTGCAAAAGAATGAAGATTTAAGAACTGCTTTAGAGCGAGAATTGAAAGAGGAAGTGGGCGATATAGAGTATACACTTGGAGATGTCATTTACGCTTGCACGATGACGCTCCAAGAGGATGACCCGGGGGATCCTTATAGAGTGAAAATGTTTTACCTCGCCACTTGCGATGAACAAAATGTGATTCTCAGTGAAGAACATACGGAATTTGTGTGGAAAAGCCTTGAAGAAATTGAAAATGACACAAACTGTAAAGATTGGTTAAAAAATGCGGTACGAAATGCAGTTATTCATCTCAAGGCGCAAGAAAATACCAATGATGCATTGAGAATTCAAGCGGAATTCGAGAATTACAAGAAGCGGCAGGCAGCGCAGCAGAAAGATCTCGGCGGATATCTCATAGAGAGGCTTGTACTCGATATCATTCCGGTGCTCGACAATTTCAGATCCGCGACACTCCACGTGCCGACCGAGCAGAAAGACAGTCCTTGGGTCGTCGGCATCCAGTACATCGAAAAGCAGCTGGAATCGGTTCTGACGGACAACGGAATGCAGACGATAGAAGTGAAGGAAGGGGAGGAATTCGATCCGAAGATACACGAAGCGGTAGACGCGGAGCGTCAGAATCAGGAATCCCTTCCCGACCGGCAGGCGGGAGGAATAGAGAATCAGGAAGAGAGTCATAAAATAGCGAAGGTGATTCAGAAGGGGTATAAGTTCGGAGAAAGAGTGATAAGACCGGCGAAAGTGATTGTTAAGTAGAATCAGGAATCTGGAATAAAGAATCAGGAGAATTTTAAAATCTTAAACCACAATTCATAGTTCGCGATTCATAATTCTTCATAGTAAAGAACACATAATTTAGTAAATCATTAAATGTAATAGTATGAGCAAAATCTTAGGCATAGACTTGGGGACGACGAACTCGGCGATGGCATTCGTCGAAGGCGGAGCGCCGTCGATCATCGAGAACAAGGAAGGCAATCGCACCACGCCGTCGATGGTCGCGATATCCAAGACCGGCGAGCGCCTCGTGGGGCTCTTGGCGAAGCGTCAGGGCGTGACCAATCCGGAGAACACGTTGTTCTCGGTGAAGCGTCTCATCGGACGGCATTTCAACGACGAAGAAGTAAGCCGCGACAAGAAAACGCTGCCGTACAAGATCATCCCCGCCCACAGTGCAGACAGTGCGGCGGGCAGGCAGTCAGGTGAAGGCGTGAAGATCGTGATGGGCGGCAAGGAATACACCCCGCAGGAAATCTCCGCGATGATCCTCGCCAAACTAAAAGCCGATGCCGAAGAGAAACTCGGCGAGAAGATCACCGATGCCGTCATTACGGTACCGGCATACTTCGACGACTCCCAGCGCAAGGCGACCAAGGAAGCCGGTGAGATCGCGGGCTTCAACGTCCGTCGCATCATCAACGAGCCGACCGCAGCAGCGCTCGCCTACGGATTCAACAAAAAGAAAGACGAGAAGATCGCGGTCTATGACCTCGGCGGAGGAACGTTCGACATCTCCATCCTCGAAGTGGCCGAAGACACGGTGGAAGTGAAATCAACGAACGGCGATACGCATCTCGGAGGCGACGACTTCGATCAGCGCATCATCCACTGGATCATCGATGAATTCAAGAAACAGGAAGGCATCGACCTCTCCAAGGATCCTCTCTCCCTCCAGCGCATCAAGGAAGCCGCAGAGAAGGCGAAGATCGAACTCTCCACCGCCAACGACACCGAGATCAATCAGCCGTTCATCACGAGCGATGCCAACGGTCCGAAGCACTTGCTGCTGAAGATGACCCGCGCCAAGCTCGAAGAACTCGTCCACGACCTCGTTGAAGCGTCGTTCGAACCGGTCAAGAAAGCGCTCGCCGATGCCAAGCTCGACGTGAAAGACATCAACGAAATCGTGCTCGTCGGAGGAATGACCCGTATGCCGCTCGTGCTCGCATCCGTGGAGAAATTCTTCGGCAAGAAGCCGAACATCACCGTCAATCCCGATGAAGTCGTCGCGCTCGGTGCGGCTCTCCAGGGAGGTGTGCTTGAGGGTTCCGTGAAAGATGTGCTGCTCCTCGACGTCACTCCGCTGACGTTCGGCATCGAGACGATGGGAGGCGTGCGTACCCCGCTCATCGATCGCAATACGACCGTGCCGGTATCCCGTTCGCAGACATTTTCTACCGCCTCTGACAATCAGCCATCGGTGCAGATCCACGTGCTCCAGGGAGAGCGCGAGATGGCCGCTGACAACAAATCCCTCGGCCAATTCATCCTCGACGGTATCCCGCCATCGCCGCGCGGCATTCCGCAGATCGAAGTGACGTTCGACATCGATGCCTCCGGTATCCTGTCAGTCACTGCGAAGGACAAGGCGACCAACAAATCCCAGTCCATCCGTATCGAATCATCTACCGGACTTTCCAAGGAAGAGATCGAGCGTATGACCAAGGATGCCGAACTCCATGCCGAAGAAGACAAGCGCAAGAAAGAACTCATCGAGGCGCGCAATATGGCCGACAGCCTCTCCTACACCACGGAGAAGTCAATGAAAGATGCCGGCGACAAGCTCACCGAAGATGAGAAGAAGCCCGTCGAGGAAGCCATCACCGAACTCAATAAAGTGAAGAACGGCGATGACCTCGAAGCCATCAAGAAAGCGACCGAGACCCTCTCCCAAGCCGCACAGAAGATAGGGGAAAAGCTGTACGCCGCCGCGCAAGAGGCTGAAAAGGCCAAGCAAGGCGAAGTTAAGCCTGAGGGCACTACAGAGACGCCTAAGGACGCTGAAACAGAGCCTGCCGCAGATGAGAAACCAAAGGATGAGGATAATAAATAGGTGTATAATAGAAGCGGGATCTAAATCCCGCTTCTATTATTATATGACCCACTATGAATTTAAGTAAAACCATTACAAGTTTAGCAATACTTAAAGTCAATTGGGAATCTGAAAAATCAGATCATATTGAAATGTTTGTTCCATTCATTGTCAATTTATTACAAACAAAAAAATACAAAAACATAACAACATTACAAATTAGAAATGATTTTGAGAGTGATTACGGCATGAAAATACCGTATCATGCGATGGTAACAATTTTAAATAGAGTTAAAAATAGAGGTTATTTAATACAAGAGCACGGATTATTTTTTCCCAAGGTTGAAAAAATTGATTCAAACGAGTTTTCAGAGATTAGGGATACTGAGTTAAGACGACTAAATAAGGTTGTTGAAGAAATAGTAAGTTTCTCGTCGACCAAGTTTAGTTTAGAGCTAGAAAAAAGTACTGCGGAGAGTGCTTTTCTCAAGATACTATCTGAACAAGATCTATCACAGATTTATTCAGAGGATGATCTCCAGGAAACCATAATCCCTAACCTCGCCGTTGGAAATCAAGAAAAATATGTCGTTAGTCGATTTATTGATTATGCCAGAAGCAGTAGCCCAGAGACCTTTAGTTACATACTCAATATTAAAATTGGACAGGCAATCGTACAGACTTTGCTGATTCAAGATATAAAAAATTATGAGTGTAAACTTCAGGGACTAAACTGCTATCTTGATGTGAATTTCCTGATTGCTACAATTGGTCTTGCCGGAGAAGACGAGAAGCTTGTGTATATCGAGTTGATTGATCTTTTGAAATCAGCAGATGTAAATTTATTTTGTTTCAAACATACAGTGGATGAATTTATAGGAAATTTAAATCATTGTCGGGATAGAATATCTAATCCAACTATCGATTTTGAGAAAGAAAAAAGAACCTTACGTTTATTAGTAAACCAAGGCATGGATGCTACAGATATAGAATTGTTGATTAATTCCGTAGAGAAAAATATAAAGTTGTTAGGCATTCAAATTATTGACAAACCAGAATATTCCCAATATAGATATCAGGTAGACGAGTCTAAATTGAAAGATGTTATAAAGAGCTCATTTTCACAAAATTTAGCATTTGCAAGAAGGACTGAAGCAGAGAAAGAGTCAAATGTTTTAAAAGATGTAGATTCAATTTCTGCAATATACCGGCTAAGGAAAGGTGTGTGGCCAATGAGCCTTAAAGAAGCTTCTCATATTTTTGTAACTCACAACCATCTACTTGCTAGAGCGTGTAATATTTTTGAACGGAAAGAGAGACAGTCATTCTCGATTCCAGCATGTTTACATGATGTTGTGCTTGGAACACTGATTTGGATTCAGATGCCCATGAAAATTGCATCAATAAATGAAAAACGATTGATTGCAGATGTTTCAGCTGCACTTAGACCGGGGTCAAAACTTATAAAAAGGTATATTGATGAAATTGCTAAATTAAAA
>JBBTWT010000035.1:0-3962 GCA_038078615.1 Patescibacteria group bacterium
TAAGAAATCACCCTTGCTTACTGTAACACATTCGGATAGGATAGAGAAAAAGCATGGCATCATGTCTCTCAGAATAATCAACATCCCTAATCCCTATGCGCGAAACGCTCAAGTTTCTAAAAGATGCCCCGAAAAACATACTTTTTGCCACAGACAAGGCTCTTGTAGAATATTCGGAGAATACGAAATCAATGGATGATTTCTGGAAAGATCTCTTTGAGAGCGAATCCGGCAATCTGAAACGCGCGGTGGCACTTTTTTCCATCATCCGCGGTATCATCCCTAATGCCGTTTTCAACCGCCTTACCGGCAACAGTTTCGTCTTACAAAAAAATATGCTGCCAATCGACTATGCGCAGTATCTTTTCGAAGAACAGAAAATCGGCGAGGGAGGAGGGTGCTACGTCTATAAACTCACTTCGCAAGACAGTAAAAAACCTTCTCTCGTCATAAAGATAGACCAGACAAGAGGCGCTACCGAAAAATTGCTAGCAAGAGAGAGGGACTTGCGCAGCGCGTATGAAGAACAAAAAGCATGGTATGCCGCTATCCCCGATTTCGTTCCGGATGAATTCAGTTTCATCTCAAGGGGTCCTCGTGGCGGAGAAAAGGCTCTTTTTACGATCCAAGAATTTTTCGGTGACGCTTCGAAGATACGGGGTCTCTTTCGCGACATCCCTCAAGATGAGCTTCTGACGCTGCTGCAAGAAGACGCGCAGCTCGCGGAAACATTCCGCCTTTTCGCGTCTATCACTCTCAATCAAGCGGAAAAGAATGACCGAATGATAGACACTCTGGGAGAAAAAAATGTCTCGCTGATAGAGAAGGACAATGGGAAGCGGCTCATCCTCCTTGATCCCCATACTACATACCATCCGTCACAGGAAGAGCCGATAAAAAGAAAGTTATTGCTGGCCGATCTCACATATCTGCAAAACACCCTCGCACTCCTTGATACGGAACGTGAAGAAACCCAATTTTCCCCGGCAGCGTAAGGTTCATTGCTTCCCTGCGGCGGTGCCGGCGACATAGCCGGTCGTCCAGCAGAGCTGCAGGCTGTAGCCGCCGGAAGGCCGATCGATATTGAGGATATCCCCGACCAGATAGAGGTTCGGGTAGAGCCGCGAGCGCATAGTCTTGAAATCCACCTCTTCGAGCGCGACGCCTCCGCTCGTCACGATCGCCTTGTCCTCGCCGAGAAGTCCGGTCACGGTCATCCTCAAGTCCTTCAGCAAGCGTACGAGCGCGAGCCGCTCTTCCCGACTGATGCTATGAACCGGTTTTTCCGGCTCGATGCTTGCGAGACGGAGTAGCACCGGGACGAGCAGCGGCGCGACAAGTCCGTCCAGGCTGTTTTTGATCTGCTTGTTCTTGTTCGGAGCGAAGAGCGATTGCACCTCGGCATCAAGTTCGCCGATATTCATACGCGGCGAGAGGTCGAGCGAGACAGTCACCTCGCCATACTGCAGAAACTCGCTGATGTCGCGGCTCATATCGAGCACCAATGGGCCGCTCAACCCGAAATGCGTAAACAATATTTTTCCCCGTCGTGGCGGAAAAGCCCTCTTATCCCCTTGTTTTATACCGTTTTGAAAAACCGTCAGTTTCGCCTCAGGAAAACTCACCCCGGAGAGCAAGTACACCCATGATTCGCGCACGCGAAGCGGCACGAGAGACGGACGGGGTTCGACGATCGTATGTCCGATACTGTGAAGCCACCGGAACCCATCGCCGGTCGATCCGGTTTCCGGACGGGACTTGCCTCCGGTCGCGAGAATATAGGCATGCGCCTGTACGACGTCTCCGTTTTTGAGACGTATGCCGCTTATTTGGCCGTCTGCCGCGTCAATCCCCGTTACCTCCATCCCGGAGAGCACCGTCACGCTGCCCTGCCGCATATATTGCACCAGCGCATCCCAGACGGACTGAGCGCTATCGCTCACGGGGAAAACGCGCTTCTCGGCCTCGATTTTCGTCGGCATACCGTGCGCATGGAAGAAATCCAAAGCATCCTGCACTCCGAATGCCGCGAGCGGGGAAAAAAGGAATTTCGAAGCATCCCTGAATTTCCCCAAGAATACATTCCGATCGAATTCCGCGTTGGTCACATTGGAACGTCCGCCGCCGGTGATGAGGAGTTTCGCGCCGAGAGAGCTGTTTTTTTCGAGTAGCAAAACACGCGCGCCGCACTGTGCCGCCCGTCCTGCGGCCATCATCCCCGCCGGCCCCCCTCCGATAACCGCCACATCGTATTTCATCGCTTGTATCGTATCAAGATACGGCATAATCGCACACCGATACTGCGTACGTCAATATCTCTGTTATTTTTCAAGAAACAGCGCTATACTATCAATAATTAACATCATATATTATGCACAAGCCATCAAGCCTGCGGGATTATGTGATCGCGCTCCTTATCGCGACGTCGCTCACGGTATTTTTCAGTCTCTACCTCTTCATCCGCCGCGGCTATTTCTTCGACGCCCCGCCGACTGCCGATATGCTCTACGTCCCGAACAAAGCCATCGTCGGCACCGGCACGGTACTGCTCGCGTTCACGTTCCTCATCGGGCCGATCGTGCGTTATTTTGATCGCTTCGACAAATGGCTCGGCTATCGCAAGGAAATCGGCATCGTGGGCGGATTCTTCGTTTTTTTTCACGCTATCATCTCGTATTCTTTTCTTCCGCTCAAATTCCCCCAATCGAGACTCGATCTCGATTCTCTGACATTCGGTGCCGGTCTTCTCGGGACACTGCTGCTTATTTTCCTCTTCATCATCTCTTTCAAGAAAGCCGTCGAGCTCATAGGTGCGAGCCGCTGGTGGTTCCTGCAGCGCTGGGGGCTGCGCCTCGTGATCCTCTTCACCCTCATCCACGTCTACTCGATGAAGTGGGCCGGCTGGATGAAGTGGCTCAAACAAGGCGGCGGTACCCCGACAGCCGAACTCGCCAATCCATGGATGGCCGGGCTCGGCATCCTCGTGATGCTCTTCGTCACCTGGGTCGTCATCGTGCGCCTCTACGAATCCATATTTGTTTTCAAAAATTTCGGACTGACAACCAAAGAAATTTCAATGGACGCGACACTCAAGGCTCATGGCCGCCGTTTCTTCGTCTGGAGTTTCTGGGTACTGGTCATACTCTATTTTTTCGTCATCACCCGCTGGATATGGTGAGAGGACATTTTGTCGCTTCCCGAGAGGATCACGAGACCCTGCCTCTCCGCTTCTCCCGCATATAGGCGATGATGCCCGGCAGAAAAGACAGGAAGATGATGATGAGAATGATCGGCAGGAGATAGCGGTCGACATCGATCACGTTGCCCAAAAAATAGCCCAGGAGGACCAGCCCTATCGTCCACAGGAGCGCCCCGATGAGATTGTAGACGAAGAACGTGCGGTACCGCATATTCGCCACTCCCGCCACTATCGGCGCGAATGTCCGCACGATCGGCATGAAACGCGCGAGCAGGATCGTCTTCGGCCCGTGCTTGTCATAGAAACTCTGCGCCTTGAGCGCGTGCGCTTTCTTGAAAACGAGCGAATCTTCCCGGCTGAACAGTTTCGGCCCGATGCGCCGGCCGAATTCATATCCGAACACGTTGCCCAGCACGGCGGAAACGAAGAGCCCGAGAATGAGCACGGGCAGCGAAAAGAAGCCGCCTGCCGCGAGAAATCCCGCGACAAAGAGCAGGCTGTCTCCGGGCAGAAAAAACCCCAAAAACAATCCTGTTTCCGCGAATACGATCGTGAACAGCCCCGCATATCCCACGGCCTTGATGAGCCCGATCAGATCGCCGCGAAACACTCCGTCGACGAACACCTGTACGAAATCCATAGTGCGATTCTTACGAGATTATCTCTTCCAGTATACTCGAGAACGGGAAAAGAAAAAACCCCGGCCGAATGATACGTACCCTTTAAAGTAGACACGAGTTAAAAAACTACCTGGTGCATCCTA
>JBBTWT010000036.1:0-1495 GCA_038078615.1 Patescibacteria group bacterium
GGGTCCGTAAATAATTTTGCTGAAACTCCTTTTCCATATTCCGCTCGGCAGCAGCCCGGATGAAATCATCATCCCCGCTCGCGTCCGTTCGGCAGAAAGAAAACGAACCCAAAAAATATAACGGTTCGCTCGCTCGTGCCGCTCGGTGCGGCCAGCGCATCCGCTGGCGCGGATGCGGCCAGTGCCGCATAATCACTGCATGTGCACCTCCATCCGCTCCCCGAAGTAGATGCCCAGCTGCTGGACAATCTGCCCCCAGTTCTGCACCGGCATGGTCCACTTCTTGGTCATCTCCACGACCACCAGGTAGAGCAGCTTGAACAGCGCATCGTCTGAGGGGAACGAGCCCTTCGTCTTCGTCACCTTGCGCAGCCTGCGGTTGATGCCCTCAATGGGATTGGTGGTGTAAATCATCCGCCTGACCTCTTGGGGGTATTTGTAGAAGGTCGACAACGCAGCCCAGTTGCCCTTCCAGCTTTTCACCGCATACTGGTATTTCCCTCCCCATTTCTGCTCAAAAACCGCAAGAGCCTCAAGGCCTGCCGCCTCATTTGGCGCATGGTAGATGGGTTTCATGTCCTCGCAGAATTCCTTGAGGTCCTTATAGCTGACGAATTTGACGCTGGTGCGTATCTGGTGCACCACGCACTTCTGCACTTCTGTCTTTGGGAAGGTTGCGCCTATCGCCTCAATGAAGCCGTTGAGGCCGTCAACGGCCGCTATGAGGATGTCCTTCACCCCTCGGTTCTTGAGGTCAACAAGCACCTTCATCCAGAATTTGGAGCTCTCCGCCTCTCCAATCCAGATGCCAAGAATTTCCTTCATGCCCTCCAGATTCAGGGCATACACGATGTAGCCTGTTTTCTTCACAACCTGCCCGTCATGGTTGACATTGAATACGATGCCGTCGAGGTAGACTATGGGGTACACCGCCTCCAGTGGCCTCTCTTGCCACTCCCTCGCCACTGGCAGTATCTTGTCCGTTATCTTGCTGATTGTCTCGGCGGACAGGTCAACGCCATAGATTTCATGCATCTGGGCGTTTATGTCGCGCATTGAGAGCCCTCTTGCATAGAGGGAAAAAATCACATCCTCTATCTTGAATGGCAGGGTCCTTTGGTGCTTTTTCACAATGACCGGCTCAAATTCCCCATCCGTATCCCTGGGGATTTCAAGTTCTGCCTTGCCAAACCTGGTCTGGATGGTCTTCTTGCTATGGCCGTTCCTTGAGTTTTGCCCTTCCTTGTTCTTCCAGTCGTATTTTGAGTAGCCAAGGGCTTCGTCCATCTCCGCCTCAAGGGCGGCCTGGATGACTGGCGCATACTGCGCCACAAGGGCTTCCTCGATGTCAACGGCGGTCTTGATGTTATTCTTTTTGAGGAAGGCTTTTGCATCCTCCCTGCTCATTTTTTCCATGTTGGTCCCTCCATAGAGCCATCCTGCCTTATGGCAGGAACAGCTTTTATGGAGTTTCAACAAAATTTCTTACGTTCTC
>JBBTWT010000037.1:0-8714 GCA_038078615.1 Patescibacteria group bacterium
GTTTCCATATTCATTGCTTGGATTTAGTGCGGTTTCATAGTGTGGGGTGTATAGCAATAACAGCAGCGTCTTCATGTGACATCCTCCAGTTTTTTAAATTACCATTAGACTACAAGTCCAGAATTTTCTGAACTATCTATTTTAGCATAAAACTTTAGAAAAGTCAATAGTGCGGAAATGCTGGATCCACGTTATATTTACAGTGTTGATTGTTAACTGTTGGTTGTTGATTGATTGTATGTCTACTCTCATTTTCGATATCGAGACGGTCGGTGAGGATTATGATGCTCTCGATGAGACGACGCAGGAGGTGCTCACGCGCTGGATCAAGCGTGAGACGGAAAGCGGTGAGAATTATGCGGCGGCACTGGCGGATATGAAAAACGGCATGGGGTTTTCGCCGCTGACGGGACAGATCGTCGCGATCGGCATCTATGACGGAGAGCGGGAGAAAGGCGCGGTGTATTTCCAGTCTTCGCCGAACAAACAAGACAAGAGCTTCGAAGAAGATCGATACAAGTTCGAAGTGATGACGGAAAAAGAGATGCTGACGCGTTTTTGGGAAGTGGTGGAGAAATACGAGACGTTCGTGACGTTCAACGGCCGACAATTCGATGTACCGTTTCTCATGGTCCGTTCGGCCGTACACGGTATCCGTCCGACGAAGAACCTCTTGGCTAACCGCTATCTCAATTATCAGCCGGGGCACGCGCGGCATATCGACCTCTTGGATCAGCTGACGTTTTACGGGGCGCTTCGCAAGAAGGGGAGCCTGCACCTGTGGTGTCGGGCGTTCGGTATCCAGAGTCCCAAGGCGCAAGGTATCGATGGCGATGATGTGAAAGCATTGTTCGAGCATGGGAAAAGCGCCGACATCGCACGCTATAACGCCAGGGATCTGCGGGCGACATACGAATTGTATACGCAGTACGAGCGCTTTCTCCGGTTCTGATCTTCCCGTGGACATCGTGCCGAGCGTGGAGAAAAGGGTTTGTTTGGGTGTATTTTTTCTGGTATACTCTCCACTGTGTCGAGAGTATTTTTTGGAGAAGATCCGCTATGCATATCGAAGATGAACTGAAGGCTTTCAAGGAACGCCTCGATCCGAAAATCGGGGCGTATTTTGATAGGGTGATCGAAGACACCAGCAAAAAAGATATTTTTGTCACAGATGCGCTCCGATATACGAAAACATTGATGCTCGCCGGGGGGAAACGCTTGCGCGCGGCTTTTATGTATTATGGCTATTTGGGGGCGGGAGGCGCGGAGGAAGAGAAGATTCTCGAAGCATCGATGAGTATCGAATACACCCATGCTTTTCTGCTTGTGCACGATGATATCATGGATCAGGATGATATGCGGCACGGGGTGATGACTCTGCATCGGCATTATGCGGACTTCGGCAGAGTGTTTTCTCCCGAAAAAGACAGGGTGCACTTCGGCAATTCCATAGCGTTGATCATAGGAGATACGCTCTGCGCTTTCGGCAATGACATCATCTTTTCTTCCGGTTTTCCCTTGGAGCGAAAGTTTAGGGCGCTTTCGAAACTGCAGAACATCGTTTCTTGCACGCTCATCGGTCAGACAAACGATATATATATGGAGTACAAGGGCGCGGCGAGCGAAGAGGAGATCCTCTCCATGTATCGGAACAAGACCGCCAAGTATACCGTCGAAGGGCCGCTGCATCTGGGCGCATTGCTCGCCGGAGCGTCACAGGAGATGCTTGACGGACTCTCGGCATATGCGATACCGTTAGGCATCGCCTTTCAGATACAGGACGATATCCTCGGAATTTTCGGCGATGCGAAACGCCTGGGCAAACCGGTCGGTTCCGATATCCATGAAGGCAAGCTCACGCTGCTCGTGTCGCGGGCTTTGCGCGATGGGACGAAAGAACAAAAGAAACGGCTCAAGCAGATACTGTCTCTCGGCAAAGATCTGACAGAGCAAGACATCCGAGAGTTTCGGGAATTGATCATGACTACCGGCGCTTTCGACGGCGCACAGCGGCTGGCGGAGCGATACATAGCGGAAGGGACGCATGCCCTCGAGGCGATACGGGAGCAGCTTGATCCGCGCGCCTATGATTTTCTCTTTTCCGTCGCGGAATATATGACGAAGCGGGAATATTGATATCGATTTTGCGATACTATGCCTCATCAACAGCCGACAATCGAAACAGGACATCTCCCGCGCCATGTGGTCATCATTCCGGATGGCAATCGGCGCTGGGCGACGCAGCGCGGACTCAATCCCTGGGAAGGGCATGAAGCCGGTGCGCAGAATACCGAGAAGCTTATCCGGGAAGCGCGGAATCTCGGTATCAGGGAGATTTCTTTCTGGGGATCGTCTTTGGAAAATCTGACGAAACGGCCGGCCGTCGAGCGCACGGAACTGCTCCGCATCTATGAGACCTATTTCGAGAAACTGCTCGGGAGCGAGGATATCCGCACGGATGAGGCGCATATCCGCTTCATCGGGCGCTGGGAGGAACAGTTTCCGGCCTCTCTCAAGAAAATAATGCATGCCTGTCTTGAGGCGACGAAAGGGTACGATAGGCATTTCCTGAATTTTTTCCTGGCGTATAGCGGTGATGACGATATGCGGAGCGCTGTGCAGAAGGTGGCGGAGACCCTCAAGCCGGGAGCCGACGTGACTGATGAGATGATCAAGGAGAATCTGATGACGCGGGAACTGCCGCCGGTCGATCTGCTCATCCGCACCGGAGGGGAGCCGCACCTCTCGGCCGGGTTCATGATGTGGGATATCGCCGATGCCCAGCTCTATTTCTCTGACAAGAATTATCCGGATTTCGATGCGGCGGCGTTTCGTGAGGCGATAGCCGATTATGCCGCCCGGGGGAGGCGTTTCGGACGCTGAATCAGCCGCCTTGTTGACAAAAATCCGCCACTCCTCTACAATAAGACTACATTTTGAAAAACTGCATAGGTTCAGCCAGAGAGAGGGTAACCAACATCCGCATTTCACGATCGAGGATTGCTTACCGGACACAGAACTCCTCTTTTTTTTCGTTGGTAAACCCAGCACTTTGAATACTTCAAAGTTTGTCAGGGGTCTATGTGCTACGGAAAAGTGCTGGGTAAAGCCGATGGAATCTCCCGTCTGAACACATATGTCATCGCAGGGCAATTTATGAGCAACAAGGAATTGATCCGTGTCGAGGGGGAAGTTCTCGAAACGCTGCCAAGCACGACGTTTCGTGTCCGTCTCGATAATGGGCACGAGGTGCTGGCCCATATTTCCGGCCGGATGCGCGTGCATTATATCCGTCTCTTGCCGGGGGATCGCGTCACGCTCGAGATGAGCCCGTACGATCTCTCCAAGGGCAGGATCGTGCTCCGCAATAAATAAAAAATAAGCAGCTTCTTAGCTGGTAGCTCGTAGCTTGTAGGGAAACCGAAAGGCAAGAGGACTCCGCTAAAAAGCTGAATAGTTACAAGTTAGATTATGAAAGTCAGAGCCTCGGTCAAAAAAATCTGTGTCCATTGCAAGGTTGTCAGGCGCCGCGGCACGGTGTTCATCATCTGCACGAATCCCAAGCACAAGCAGCGCCAAGGATGATAGCAGCTTCTTAGCTGGTAGCTCGTAGCTTGTAGGGAAACCGAAAAGCAAGAGGGCTCCGCTAAAAAGCTGATAAGCTAAATAGCTACAAGCTAAATTATGGTACGTATCGCCGGAATCAACATCCCAGATAACAAGAGAATAGAGGTCGCACTGACCTATATTTATGGCATCGGTCTTTCTACGAGCCAGAAAATCCTCAAGGAGCTCCAGATTGATGTCGAGACACGCACCAAGGACTTGCCTGCCGACGCGGCCAACCGCCTGCGCGAGGCGATCGAGAAGAAATACCGCGTCGAAGGCGAGCTGCGCCACATCGTCAAGGGCAACGTGAAGCGCCTGAAGGAAATCAACTGCTATCGCGGCATACGCCATCAGAAAGGCCTCCCGACCCGTGGCCAGCGCACCAAGACCAACACCCGCACCGTCCGTGGCAATGTCAGGAAGACCATGGGCAGCGGCCGCAAGAAATCATCCGACAAGACATAGCATATGAAAGAGGAAGTGAAAAAAACCTCCGCCAAAGGCGGATCCGCCTCGGGCGGAGAAGCAGAAGGAACGGCAGCGGACACTGCCGGCTCAGTCGCCGTCAAGAAGGCCCAGAAATCCAAACGCCAGGTCCTGAAAGGCCGTGCGAATATCCAGTGCACGTATAACAATACGATCATCACGATCGCGGATCTGAACGGCGCCGTTCTCGGATGGTCCAGTTCCGGGCACCTGGGGTTCAAGGGCGCCAAGAAATCGACTCCGTATGCGGCGACGCAGGTGGTGGCCGATCTGAGCGAGAAAGTGAAGAAGTTCGGCCTGCAGGAGCTGGAAGTGCTCGTGAAAGGCGTCGGCAGCGGCCGCGAGGCTTCTATCCGCGCCCTTTCCAACAACGGTTTCAACCTGACCGGCATCAAGGACATCACCCCCATCCCGCATAACGGCTGCCGCCCTCGCCGCCCTCGCCGCATCTGAACATCACTATGCCAAACAACATCGATTCCAAATGCAAGCTCTGCCGTCGCGCCGGCGAAAAGCTCTTTCTCAAGGGTGATCGCTGCTTGTCGCCGAAATGCGCGATGGTGCGCCGTCCGTATGCTCCGGGCATCCACGGGCACAACCCTTCGCGCGGCGGAAGCGAATTCGGCCGGCAGCTCGCGATGAAGCAGAAAATCAAGCGACTCTACGGAGTGATGGAGCGCCAGTTCCGCCATCATTTCGACGAGGTGCGCAAGAGTCCCGGCATCACCGGCGATCAGCTCCTGTCTCGGCTCGAGCGCCGTCTCGATAACGTGGTCTATCGTCTCGGATTCGCCGTTTCCCGCGCCCAGGCCAAGCAGCTCGTGAGCCACAAGATGTTCGAAGTGAACGGCAAGCGTATGAACATCCCTTCTTTCGAGGTGCGGGCCGGCGATATGATCGTGCTCAAACAGAACAAGAAAGGCAAGCAGTTCTTCAAGAATCAGGAGGAAATCCTGAAAAACAAGAAAGATGTGCCGCACTGGCTCGCGCTCGATGCCGACAAGCTCACGGGCAAAGTGCTCGCGATGCCTGCTCGGGAAGATGTCGGCGTTCGAGTCGATGCCCAGATGGTTGTCGAATATTATTCTAGGTAGAGCTTTTGTTTTTGGCACATTTCGTCGTTGCAAACTGTGGTACTCGACGCTGTATCAGAATACAGCTTACTCCGTTCCTCGCTTGCGCCTAGAACTGCACCAAAAACAAAAGCTCTACAAATAATTAATTAATACCTAACAATGTTTCCGGTGGACGGTCTCTGCCCGACAGGTCCGACAGTTCATCCGAAACCGCACAATGGTATGCAGATCATAACTTCTCCGCAAAAGCCGAAGTACTCCGCGCTCGGGAGCAACCACGGGAAATTCGAGATTCTCGGATGCTACCCGGGGTATGGCACGACGCTCGGCAACGCGCTCCGTCGCGTACTGCTGTCTTCTTTGGACGGCGCCGCCGCGAAATCGGTGAAGATCAAGGGCGTATCGCATGAATTCTCGACTATCCCGGGCGTGAAGGAAGACGTCGTGCAGATCATCCTCAACCTGAAACAGGTCCGTTTCAAGGTGTACGGCGACGACGCCGTCAGAGTGACCGTCAAAAGCAAAGGTGAAGGTCCCGTGACTGCCGGATCCATCAATGTCCCGTCGAGCGTGGAGATCGTCAATCCGGAACAGGTGATCGCGACTATAACCGACAAGAAAGCCGAGTTCGAGATGGAGATCGAGATCGATAGGGGCATCGGCTATGTGCCGGCCGAGAGCCGCGAGCGCGAAGACCGGGAGATCGGCGTCATCGTCATCGATGCCATCTACACGCCGGTGAAACGCGTGAATTATGAGATCGAAAACATGCGTGTCGGCAAGCGGACCGATTATGACAAGATCACCCTCGAGGTGGTCACCGACGGCAGCATCGCTCCGACCGAAGCGTTCGAGAAGGGCGTAGCCATCCTCGTCTCGCAGTTCTCGTCGTTGACCGAGATAGATGGTGGCATGCTGCCAGAAACGGCGGCGGAAACGCAGGGCGCGGAGGAAGAGGCGCCTGCCGGAGAAGCGAAGAAGACGGCGAAGAAGGTTTCCAAGAAAAAGTCCCCCCAAGGCGGATCCGCCTCGGGCGGAAAGGGTGATGTGGCAAAATAATGCTACTGAATAAAGAGAACGTATGTTGCATAGACACTCCGGCCGCATCCTGAGCCGCGGACGCAATCAGCGCAGGGCGCTTATCAAGACTCTCTTGGGGAGCCTGATCCTGCATGAGCGCATCACGACGACCGAGGCGAAGGCGAAAGAGATCAAGAATTTCATCGACCAGATCGTCAACAAGGCGAAGGTCGGGAGAAGCGTGGCATCGCGCCGCGTCGCGATCCTCCGCGAACTGCAGGGGATGATACCGGCTGTCGCGGTGAAGAAGCTGCTCGGCGACTTCAGCGCCCGTTTCGACGCGCGCCAGAGCGGGTATGTCCGCGTCGTGAAACTCGATCCGCGCAAGAGCGATGCCGCCAAGATGGCCATCATTGAATTCGTATAAGCATATGGCGCAAATGAAACACATGATCGACAGGAAATACCACCTCTTCGACGCGCGGGGAAAAGTGCTCGGGCGCCTCGCGACGCAGATAGCGACCATCCTGATCGGCAAAGACAAGGTCACCTATGCTCCGCATATCGATGGCGGCGATTTCGTCGTGGTCATCAATACCGACGAGGTGGAAGTGACGGGCAACAAGGGCGAGCAGAAGATCTACCATCGTTTCAGCGGTTACCCGGGAGGCATCACCTCCATCTCGCTCAACGATCAGATGAAGAAGGATTCCCGCAAAGTGCTCTGGCAGGCGGTATACAATATGCTGCCGAAGAATAAGCTGCGCGACAAGATGCTGACGCGCCTGCTTCTCAGCAAACAAGCCGATCACAAGCAGAACATCATCCACATCACCCACGAATAAACGAATTATGGCAACGAAAGCGACAACCAAGAAGGCGACGACGAAGGCGGCCAAGAAGAAGCCGGCCGCGAAGAAGAAAGCGGCTCCCGCCGTGGTCGCCGATGTTCCTGCGGCCGCTGCCGTTTCCGCGGAACGCTACATATATGCCGTCGGCCGCCGCAAGACTGCCGTGGCGCAGGTCCGGCTGTACGCATCGAGCCAGGCTATCGGCGCAGTAGTGAATAGCCGTCCGATCCGGGAATATTTCGGTACGCCCGCCTTGGAGACGGCCGCTTTGGCGCCGCTCAAGACGACCGGTCTGGAAAACGCTTTCAGGGTCACTATCTTGGTGCGCGGCGGAGGTCTGCATGGCCAGGCCGGCGCCGTCAGGCTCGGCGTGGCGCGTGCGCTGTTCAAGCACGACGCGTTGCTCCGTCCGGTGCTCAAAGCGCAGGGATTCCTCACCCGCGATTCCCGTGCCGTGGAACGCAAGAAGCCTGGTCTCAAGAAAGCCCGTCGTTCCCCGCAGTGGGCCAAGCGGTAACCGCAGAGAATCAAGAATTTATTACCAAACGAAGCGAGCGAAACGAAAGCTTGCTTTCGTTTCCGAGCGCGAGTGCCGGCCCGCTTCGCCGGAGCTGCAGCGAGGCGAGTAACATCAGGGTGAATACCCCGCGGCTTGCCCGCCTAGCCGGCGAGGCTGGCCGCGGAAAGAAACGAACATCAGTTCGTTTTTGAGTCCAGAGCAAGCTCCTGGGGTAAATACCTGTTATTTGAATAACACCGCCCTTTCCATGGCGGTTTTTCTTGAAAAATATTATAAAATAGTATGGATTGTTTACAAAATCAAGTCCATTACGCTTTTTCTTCTTGTGAGATCACTAAAATATCATCCTGATTAAATACTGCATACTCATAGAGTTTTGAAACTTTGTTGTAACCCAACACTCCATCAAAACCTTTATCTAAGAGAACCTCTCGGATTACATCAGAGAGAATATATTCAAATTTGTCATCACCATTCCACGTTGATATGACCCAGCTCCCTTTATTTTTTTCATCCTCTTTTTTTAATCTATGATATTCCGCCCCTTGTAGAGGTTTATAGCGTCTCAATACCTCCTCTCTTATGTTTTCTGGCAGCGGACTGTCATCAAATCTCACATCCCCATGCTCCTCGCTGAAAGTTTGAATGTGATTAATGCGCAAAAAGCTTTTATACAAAACCGGCCCATATTTTTTAGCAAGTCCTTCATAGGGCGTAAAATAAAATCCTGTTCCAAAAAAACCACTGTCCTTATTTCTGGCATCGTTTGCACCAACTTTTGATATGTCAAATTTATCAAATTTTTTTGAACTACCATGATATAAGACTAAAGGTTCGTTGTTTTCGTCGACTACCATACTTTCTCCAAACCATTGTTTAAACGCTTCCGTTCGCACCATTTTCCATTCCTTTTCTTCTAAATTAGAAACCGGTCCCTCTGGAGATACCAGCAGTTGACCGTTTTTGTTCCTATCTTCCGGCCTAACTGTAACAAGATTACTCTGCTTAAGAATTTGTCGTTCAAGCGACTCAACTGCAACAATCTTTTTCTCTCTTGGTTTTTCTTTGACAGGTGTTGGTGGCAGCAACAATTCAAATTTCATACTTGGTTTCAAACTTCTAACGCAACGAGTTGATTAATCACTTCATCGG
>JBBTWT010000038.1:0-9708 GCA_038078615.1 Patescibacteria group bacterium
GGCTCCGAGAACTGGGAAGTGTCAACTTGACGCTGCAATGGTACAACGGTTGACACGACGGTTTTTTGTGGGGAAGCAGTCGATTGAAGTAGTTGAGTCACCAGGTACCGCAGAAGCCGAGGTGCCCCTCAAGTATCGTTTTGGAATGGCACTTTCTGAAACCGGCAGAAGTCTTCGCGAAAATGGACTGGTAAGTTTGGGAATCATCTTTACTTCCAACACTGTGCTAGTGGCTAACAGGGAGGCTTTGGCAGATACGAGTAAGAGCGAAGAAATTTATGTGCTGAAACTCTTACTACTTGGTGCGCTGCAAGCTCGTAGCAAAGTACTGCTTTCTATGAACGTTTCTGCAGACATTCTGGAAAGTGTGTTGAAAATCTTACCAGCGATGAATAGCCCGACTATCGCTACTCTCGCTGATACTGAGCTCCTTTCCGTGAGTTCTGCCATTACCAAAACAGGTGTGAACAGCCTTGTCCCAAAACTGCTGAAGCTAGGAGCACGAGGTGTTATGATTACACCGATTTCATCAATCATTGAAAAATGGTAGTGTAGTTATAGATTACCTGGGGCAGAGTCTTGCCCCAGGTGCATTTTTTTGAGAATATTTGCTCCACTGTGGGTAAGGAAAACATTGAAAATGTTATTGATGAATACAAGCTATCCAATACATCAGGAGATTGCATAGCCACCGTTTATGTTTCCCCATATCACAGAAGAAATTCTGAAAAGGCTCCCAATGGCTTCAAATTAGCTTAGTTGTTTACAGTCAATATACGGTGGGTAAAAATGGTTTTTTGGGCAATGGGAGCTGAAAAATGGCTTATTATTGGCATACAGCCAAGTATTGACAAGAAAGCATAAAAGGAGTACATTGGATATGCAAAGTCTCCTGCGCCTGGCTTGTCCAGTGTGCAGGATTTTTTATAAAAAATATGTCGAAAGCAACAAAAGAAAGAGTGCAGATATTTATAGATGGAGGCAACTTTTATCATCTCGTTTTGAAGAAGCTTGGGGTAGGCGAAAACGATTTTTCCTTTGATGATTTTGTAGCATTTCTTGCAAATGGTCGAGCAGTAGTCCCTCAAGGAAAGCGTTATTATATCGGTACAGTCAGAGAGCAGGTTGGAGATGCTAGGAGCATAACGGCGATGTCTCGGCAGACAAAACTCTTTACGACACTCAAGACCACTGGTTGGGATATCAAAACAAGTAAGCTAAGGATACGCACCGAACGCATACGGATTGATAGCAGAGTAGAGAATTATAAAGAATTGAACAAAAAAGGCGTTTTTGAAGTTATTATCCATACCAAAAGAGAGAAAGGTATTGATGTAAAACTTGCTACAGATTTGATTGTTGGGGCTGTGGACGACCGCTATGATACGGCTATTGTCATCAGTTCAGATAGCGACCTCGTTCCTGCTCTCGACTGGGTGAGGATGAGAAAAAGCAAGAAAATTGAGTATATCGGCTTCTCCATCCTTGATGCGAGAGACGAGCAGAATAGTACGAGACCTTTACAAACAATGTTCACTCATACCAATATTCAGCGTATTTTAGTAGAGGCAGACTTAAGGAAGTTTATCCGAGTACAGGAAAAGCTTGTTTGAATTTCTTGTTCATACTACAAGCTACAAGAAATCGAGTATCTCCAGCGAATCACCTCCCCCAGCACTATAGGAAAGTACGGGATAAACTTTCTAGGGAGAAAAGGTGTAGAGATTCTGATCGAGTGTCAGAGTCACAACCATTATGGTCGTTCATCGCGCTTTATCCGTCATAGCTTCGGCGAAGACGGACGTAGCGATGAAACATAGTAGCATGGAGACCTTCCGTAAAAAGTCCGCCTGGTGGAAACATCGTGGCGAACACAGGACTAACCGCAAAAGATTATGATATTGTTTTGTAATTTGGACGCACGCTATCCCAAGATAAAGGAATTTCCTCTGGTAGTAGTGTATGACACGGGATCCGTCGAAAGGCGGGTTTTTTGTTTTTAGAAAGCTAGTCCAATGGGCTGGTTTTTTGTGTTATATTAAGTGAATTGAATCATATGTCTAAAAGAATAGTTGTTAAAGTCGGCACAAAAGTTCTTTCCGCTGATGGAGGAAAGCTTGACGTTGCTATTCTCAAACATTTGGTTGAACAGATTATCGTTGTAAAGAATCAGGGGATAGAAGTTATCCTAGTCACTTCTGGAGCCATGGGTGCAGGCAGAAGTCTTATGTCAGTGAGAACAAAAGAAAAGATAGCTGAAAAACAGGTCTTGGCAGCAGTCGGACAAGTAAAGCTTATGAGTACGTACTCGAATTTTTTCGAGAAAAAAGATAAGATTTGTGCTCAGGTACTTGCTACTAAAGAAGACTTTCGAGATAAGGTGCATTATCTCAACATGCGAACCTGTTTTGAAAATCTTTTAAAGAACGATGTTATTCCTGTTGTGAATGAGAATGATGTGGTGGCGACAACTGAACTTCTTTTCACTGATAATGACGAGTTGGCAGGATTAGTGGCTTCTCAATTGAATGCTGATGCAGTTATTATTCTTACAAGTGTAGATGGATTTTTAACGGGAGACCCAAAAGATAAAAATTCGGTACTCATCCCAGAAATTGATTTTAGTGATAGCGGAATGTACCAGAAATATATTTCTTCCGATAAAACCGAGTTTGGACGTGGAGGAATGTTGACGAAGTTTAACATTGCGAGGACGCTTGCGTTACAAGGTATCACAGTATATCTTGCTAATGGTAAAAGAAAGAATATCCTGTCTGACATAATCTCCGGGAAGAAAGTCGGGACAAAGTTTCTGCCCAAAAGAAGGGTTACGGCAGTGAAAAGACGTATTGCGCATTCTGAAGGGTTAGAGAAGGGGTGTATTCAAATAAATGAATGCGCCGAAGAGTTACTCCTGTCTAAAACAAAGATTATGAGTTTGTTGCCTGTGGGTGTAACCAAGGTATCAGGGAATTTTGAGAAGGGGGATATTATTGAAATTATCGGCACTCAGGGGAAGAAGATAGGATATGGCATTGCAGAATACAACGCAGTGAGAGCGAAAGAATTGGCAGGTCTCAAGAAGGCTCGCCCCGTTATTCATTATGACCATATGTTCATTGAATAATTATCTGTTGGCGCTTCGGCGAAGACGGACGTAGCGATGAAACATAGTAGCATGGAGACCTTCCGTAAAAAGTCCGCCTGGTGGAAACGCCGTGGCGGACACAGGACTAACCGCAAAAGATTATAAGTCCTTCCATTAGCTCATTTCGAGCGAAGGGGGGAGATTACTTTATTGTTTACCCCGTGAAATAATTTTGCTTTGCAAAATTCCCTGTGTTACAGGATTTCACCGGGTGAAGAAAGCCAGCCTGTTATGGGCTGATTTTTTGTGTTTTTCAGAAAAATTGGTATACTTTTTAAGTAATTTCTGATTGAAATTTATGGCAGGAAAATTTGATACAGTGAAATTTTTCAAAGCTGGAATGAAGGATATTGCTAATGGAATGGAAGATGATATAGCGAGGCAGCGGAGAGTCGCAATTACCAAGGATGAAGTCGGTAAAGTTCTTGCAATGACAGGTGAGGAGGCAGAGATATTCTTTAAGAAAAAAGGTGTTACTTTCGAAGAGCCAGTGGTACTGACTGCTCCTAGTGGAACCGCAGAGGCACCGATGAAATCGGCAAATGATATTAAGGCCTGGTTGAAAAGAAATGAAACGAATTAGACTTGACTTCGTGTGCTACGAAGGTAAGGGGTGTTTGTTATAGGAGCATTTATTATCATATAAAAGTGGATGATTATGGACTTGTCGTTGTAGTTTTATCAGAATTGAAAAGTGGGTTATACTGAATAAGAAGATTGCCTAGTAATTTGAATTTTATGAAACGCGTGATAATAATCCATGGTTTGGAAGGATACCAGGAGCATTGAAAAGTTAACGGAATAATATGGAAAAAGAAGTGGTAATGACGAATGTCGTCGCGGGTGTCGTCATCAAACAGGACGGAAAATATCTGCTTGTTCAGGAGAAACAGCCGAAAGCCTACGGGCTGTGGTGTTTTCCCGCCGGGAGAGTGGATATCGGTGATACCATCGAAGAAACGGCAGTCAAAGAAGCGAAAGAAGAATCTGGTTATGATGTTGAATTGATGAGGAAAATTGATATTTTTCAGGATAAAGCGACAGAAGCCTGCAAACACGCTTTCGAGGCGAAAATAATCGGTGGGGATTTGAAATTCCCGAATGATGAAATAATGGATGCAAGATGGTTTACGTATGAGGAGATAACCGATATGAGAAATCAATTAAGAGGTATTTGGATTCTGGGAGCGATTGATATTTTGGAAAAATAAAATCTATTCAATCGGAGAAGATATATGGTTAAAAACACTCGAAAGTGATGTTTTTTGCTTTGTGAGGACTATTTGACAGGTTTCTATGGCAGGGTGTATTATTCTCTATGTAAGTCTGGTAAACAGAATGGTATGAATCAAGAAATACATACGACGAATAGTCTCGCCATCTTCAGAGGAAAGGAGATTCGCAAAACAATCTACAAAAATGAGTGGTGGTTTGTGATTGAGGATATCGTGTCAGTACTCGTCGATTCACGCGACCCCAAGCAGTATATCCAGCGCATGAAGTTGCGTGATCCAGAACTTGCTCAGGGGTGGGTACAAATTGTACATACCCTTGAAATCGACACTTCTGGAGGGGCTCAAAAAATGCTTTGTGCCAATACCGAAGGTATTTTCCGTATTATCCAGTCTATTCCATCTCCGAAGGCCGAACCATTCAAGCGCTGGCTGGCCAGGATCGGCTATGAACGGATCCAAGAAATTGAAGATCCGGAGCTCGCAACGAAGCGTACTCGCGCGCTGTATAAGGCGAAGGGCTACAGCGATGCATGGATCGAAAAACGTGTGCGTGGCATCGCTATCCGCGAAGAGTTGACAGATGAATGGCACAAGCGAGGTGCCAAAGAGGAGCGAAGAGACTATGAGATTTTGACGGCGGAAATTTCCAAGGCGACTTTTGGCGTGACGCCGAGCGAATACAAAAAACTCAAGGGTCTGAAACGGGAGAATCTGCGTGATCATATGGATGACTTCGAGCTCATTTTTACTATGCTGGGAGAGAGATCCACCACAGAGATTCATCGTCAAGAAAAATCTGAGGGCGTGCCAAAACTGAAACAGGATGCAGAGAGAGGCGGGAGAATATCCGGAAATGCCAGAAAAGAATTGGAAAAAGAGTTGGGCCGACCGGTCGTGTCAAAAGAAAATTACCTGCCAAAATCAAAAAAAAGAAAACGGATAATAAGCAAGGAATAATCATTTTAACGCTAAGCACTATGCAGATACTCACACCGAAGCAGAAGATCGTGCTGCAGGCCATCAAGGAATTCTTTTCCGCGCATAACGAGATGCCGACCGTGCGCGAGATCCAGGCGGAGTCGAGCCGCCTCGGGCTGAAGCTGAAGAGTTTGCGCAGTTTTTTCATCTACCTGAATGAGCTCGAGGAAAAGGGATATATCGAGCGGACGTCCGAGGACAGAGGTATCAAGCTCAAGGGCGTGACGAAAGAAATATTTCTCGATGTGCCGGTATTCGGTATGGCGAGCGCCGGGGCGGCGACGATGTTCGCCGATCAGTATATTGAAGGGTATCTCAAAGTTTCCAAACGCATCGTGCGCGATAGTCGTAATGTCTTCGCGATTCAGGTATCCGGTACGTCGATGAACAAAGCCAAGGTCGCCGGCAAGACGATACAGAACGGAGATTTCATTCTGGTGGATTCGACGTGGAAGCACTACAATAACGGTGATAAGGTATTGGTCATCATCGAAGGTTTGGCAACGGTCAAGACCTACCGTACCGTGGATGGCAAGAACATCGTGCTCCTGCCGGAATCCAGTGACAAGAAACACAAGCCGATTTTCCTGACCGAAGACGATGATTTCGTCATCAACGGAAAAGTCATCGACGTGCTCAAGATGAGCTAGGTGTGCGCCATTGGTTTGGTCTGCTGTCAGAATAGCGCCTTATTCAGCTCACCCTCTATTTATTTTTCTGAAAAGTGGTATAATTTTGACAGGCAGACTCACTAGAAAAATAAAAATTATGTTTAAAATACACAAAGGTATCGTGCTGATCGCGGTAGTGATCGTACTCAGCGTTTTCATATATTATCGGTACGCGGCGAAGGTGTTCCAGGCGAGCAAGAATGAAGAAGCGGTGCTGATGACGGAGTCCGTTCCGGTAGGATCGAAAGAGGTAAGTGCCGTGGCCACCTTCGATACTCCCGGGGATTATGCGGAGCATTTGCGGTTTATCGTGACTGTCGATACACAAGGTGTCATAGAAAGCGTCAAAACGGTGGATGCCGCGACAAATGAAATTCCTGAGAAGAAAATTGAATTCAATGATGGTCTATTGGTCGTTATCAAGGGGAAAAAGTTGAGCGAACTGACCGCTATCGACAATGTCGGCAAATCATCGCTCACGACAGCGGCTTTCAACAGCGTGATCGATCAAATGAAGGCTCAGCTCTAATGCCTGTTGGTGATGAAAGACTTTACATTCAAGGGGCTGGGGACAGTGTGGTCGATCATCGTTGATGGCACGTCGCTTCGGGACGAAACAAAGGCGGCTATCGTTCAGTACGTGGCATGGTTTGAAAAACATTTTTCGCGATTCTTGCCAGGGTCCGAAGTGAATATGTTCCGAGAATCACCTGCTGGTGATTTCGTGGTATCCAAAGAGTTTGCCCTTCTGTTGGCTACCGCAGGACGGCTCCGGACCCTGACTGATGGCGCATATGATCCGGCAGTGGGAACTATTCTGGAAACAGCAGGGTATGGCGGAAAGCAGGGACTCAAGCCTCTCAAAAAAACGGTGCCTACTCTCCCGCAGTGGTCACTGGCCGATACAACCCTCACCATTGATGGTCCGATCGCCTTCGATCTTGGTGGAATCGGCAAGGGGTACTGTATCGACAAGGTGGCTAATATCTTGCGACGTTTCGGTTGCGATTATTATCTGGTGGATGGCGGAGGCGATATGGCAGTTACCACCAAGGCGGATGGGAGCGCGTGGCGTGTCGCTATCGAATACCCAGGGAAACCGGATACGGCCGCGAGTCTTGCGGAACTATCGCACCAAGGGCTCGCTGTGTCGGACAGTTTCCGACGAAAGTGGGGGAAATGGCATCATCTGATAGACGCGCAAGGAAAAAAGCCGATAGAGGGGATAATCGGGTGCGCCGCTGTCGCACCGGACACCTGGGCGGCCGATCGCATGACCTCCGGGCTTTTCTTCGCGCCGGTTGAGAGTTATCCCGCCTTGGCGAAGGAATTCGCGGCGTCCTATCTCATTTTTCGAAGCGATGGGACTGCGAGCGTCAGTCCTGATTGGGGAGGGGAGATATTTAATTAATTGATATCCTTTCTCCTCTCTCAAAAGTCCTGATAAAAAGCCAACTCGCAAGAGTTGTTTTTTCTTGCCTTTCTAAAGCCAGTCTGTATTGACGCTTTTGACGGACACTTGTATATTCTAAAGAGGGAATGTGCGCTTGAAAACATTTGCGATAACTACCTTACTATTCTCTATGTCACCATTCGAATCATTGCCGCAGAAGATGCCGGAGAACAAGGCTGAGCCAAAGGAAACTTTGCAAGACAAAGCGCGTAAGTGGGGCGGGCGGCTGGTCGTAGCGGCAGCCCTCGGAGTACCATTGGCCGGGCAAGCAACGGAGGTTCCGGAAAAAGTGGCTGAGCCGGTGAAGGCCGAGAGAGTGGTTCACCCGAAAGAAAACAGAACACAGATCGCAGCTCGCTTGGAAGAAGCGCGTTATTTTATGCGGATCAAACTTGACAGCCTGGGAGTTTTTTCTGGAGGTCCGGATTTCATAGAGGAGGTGAAAAAGAACGCCGGGGGTATTCGCACCTTTCTGGATAATCCTGCCGCCGCTGTGCAGTTTCCGTTGGTGCTGGGCGAGATAGTGACAAAATATGCTCCGGCTCTCGCAGAGGCCAAGAAATATGCCCCCGACCTTTACAGGGAAAATGTGAAGCGTTTCCAGCAAGCCTTGGAAGTGGTAGAAAACAAGCCAATCACACAGGTCAAGCAGGATCTTGCGGCGCTTTTTTGATTATTCTTCTGAAGCGAGCGAAGCGAAAGTACGCTTTCGCTTCGCTCACCTCGTTTGGTAATAAAGAATTTTGCTTCAAACAAGCCTGATATTGTGTGGCTATTAACAAGAGTTTGGCAAAGTGCTAGCATAGAGGCGTCATCAGAGTTCATTTTTTGTTTGTTATCTTTGATACGGCGTATATGTTGCAAAAGAAACTTTCGTTGTCATTCAAAATGTTCGTGTCAGTCGCTCTGCTGCTTTCTGTCGGAGCGTTTGTGATGACTGCCGATGCGAGCCATTCCTGGGGCAACTATCACTGGGCGCGCACTGCCAATCCGTTTACATTACAATTAGGCAATAATGTGACGGGGACTTGGGGCACTCATCTTGCCACAGCATCGACTGATTGGAGTGTATCCTCCGTACTTGATACCGCGGTTGTCACCGGACTCACAAATTCGAAAAACTGCAAAGCAGTGAAAGGTCGCGTGGAAGTGTGCAACAGAACATACGGCAACAACGGTTGGCTCGGTATCGCGCAGATATGGATAAGCGGGAGTCATATTACGCAAGGAGCTGTCAAGGTGAACGATACGTATTTTAACACCTTGACGTATAACAATCCGAACGAAAAATTGCATGTCATGTGCCAGGAGATCGGGCACACGTTGGGTCTTGACCACCAGTCCACCGATGGCGGATCACTCGGTACATGCATGGACTATTTCTCGAATACCGGCACGAATGCGGGGAGCACTCAAAGCACTCACCCGAATGATCACGATTATGCGCAATTGGAAGCTATTTATGCGCATCTTGATTCAGTCACCACGTTGTTGGGCAAGGTAGCGGGGACGTCTGCGCGCGCGGGCAACGACGATATCGACGTGACAGACCCGAAAGAGTGGGGGAAAGAAGTGCGCAAGGATAAAAAGGGAAAAGAATCTCTCTATGAACGCGATCTGGGCAAGGGCAACAAACTCTTCACTTTTGTCGTCTGGGCGGAATGATGCGGAATTTTCCATGAATACCAGAAAACGCTTAAATAAAGCGTTTTTTGTTGGAAAAAATGACATTTTGTGTTTTTGGTACTTGCAAAGTTTCAAAAACCAGCCCTGTTTTGATGTATAATAAAAGCATACGGAAGGGAGTATATGGTGCGCGGCGATGGTCGATGTCCGCGTGTGGTCAATAATCATTATTACATTCAAACATATGAAGATTCATATAGTGACATTCATCCTCTTGGCAGTCGGAGGATTGAACTGGCTCGCAGTGGGGTTGCTCGGCTGGGATCTGGGGGATCTCTTTGGCGGACAGGATGCGCTTGTTTCCCGAGTGATCTATGTGCTGGTCGGTGCCTCGGCGGTGTATGAGGTTCTGATGCACAAGAGCAATTGCAAGGTATGTTCGTCGACTCCGGCGATGTGACGGTCGCTTGTCGCGTATCGAAACACCTCATTTTCCGGAGGTGTTTTCGATTTTTCTCTGACCTTTAATCGCATGGTATACTGCTTGGTTTCAAACTTCTAACGCAACGAGTTGATTAATCACTTCATCGGGTTTCA
>JBBTWT010000039.1:0-17240 GCA_038078615.1 Patescibacteria group bacterium
TAACGGGGATCCCTGGCACTTTTTTCCGCTTACTCTTCGTTGGCTGTTTACTGTTGACTGCTCAATGAGCTGCTTCCATCATCGCCATCTTCAGAAACACGAGCGTCAGCATGGCGAACACGGCGGCCTGGATGAGTCCGACGAATATCTCGAGAAACAGGAACGGCAGCGGGATGAAGTACGGGACGAGGTGCAGCATCACGGTGAGCAGGATCTCGCCGGCGAACACGTTGCCGAAGAGACGGAAAGAGAACGACAGGAGCTTGGCGAATTCGCTGACCAATTCGAGCAGTCCCATCACCATCCCGATCCCGTACGGCTTGCGGAAGGGGCTCACGAAGAATTTCTTGCCGTATTTCACGATGCCCAGAGCCATGATGCCACTGAACTGGATCGTCAGTACCACCATCAGCGACAAGGCGATCGTGAAATTGAGATCCGCCGACGTGCTCCGCAAAAACGGGATGATTGTCGCCTGTCCTTCTTTCATATGCGACAGTCCGATCGTCCCCATACCGGGCAGAAGTCCGATCCAATTCGAGAACAGCACGAACAGGAAAATAGTCGCAATCAGCGGAAAAAATTTCCGCGACTGCGCCTTGTCCTGAAGGACGCTCTCGATGAACGACAGTAACCCCTCAAAAATAATTTCAAAGATATTCTGTACGCCTCGCGGTATGAGTTTCATCTTCCTCGCTGCGATCTGGGTCACGATTACCAGAAAAACACTCACCAGAAAACCTATGAGCAGGGCGTTGGTCACCGGAAAGCTCCCAATGCTGAATAATTTTTCCGCGGCGATGGATATTTCCATGAAAAAGCAGTAAAAAAAGCGCTTGTATCAGATACAAAAACGCTTCCATTCTATCAGCGAAACCGAAAAACGTCAATCAAAAAAGATTCGGGATGCATTTTCCATTGTCGCTTCCTCCACCACTTTTCGTGTCACTTCATGAAGCAACGCCACCTTGTCTACGGCTTCGACGACGAAGGCCGGTTCATTGCGTTCTCCCCGATGTCTTTGCGGCGACAAAAACGGGCAGTCCGTCTCCGTAAACAATCGTCCGAGAGGAACTCGCATCACGGTTTCCGAGAGATCATCCCCGCCCGCACCGCTTCGCGGAGCGATTCGGGCAGGCTTCGTCCCAGAGAGCGTTTTTTTGACAGGATAGGTGATATTCCCCGCGAAAGAAAAATACACGTTCGGCAGCGTCAGAAATTTTTCCGTGATTTCAGTGTCCCCCTGATAGCAGTGAAGCACGAAATGAGATGCGGGATGAGTGATGAGTGATGAGTGATCTTTGAGAATTTCATACATATCCTCGTATGCGTCTTTGCCCGCCGCGGAGGGCATACCCCCGGCAGACGGACGCGTATGGATAATGAGCGGAAGACCGAGTTCCTGCGCGAGAGCGATTTGCGCCAAAAACCATTTTTTCTGAATTTTTTTTTGTTCATCATTTATCGCTCCTTGCTCATTGCGCGAGAAGTAGTCCAGCCCGCACTCCCCGATAGCGATAACTTTCTTTGATGATTGCGCGGTTCTTCGAAGAGTCGCGATAACTTCGTTCATCTTTTCATCTTTCTTTGGATGATTTTCGATTTTAGATTTTAGATTTTTGAATTTATTTTGAAATTTGAAATTTGAAATTTGAAATTCTTTTTCAATCTCATTGAAAAAACTCGGGTGTATTCCGACGCTCGCGTATATGCCGTCATATTTTTCCGCCACCGCGATCGCCTGCGGGTTGTCTTCCGGCGACGTTCCCACGCAGATCATCTGCTCCACCCCCGCCTCCCGTGCACGGGCAATCACCCTGTCCCGATCGGCATCGTAACTGTCCCAGAAAAGATGGGTGTGTATGTCGATCATAAGTTTCGTATCACGTATCTCGTATCAAGTATTATGTATCGGATTGCCCGAGTTGACGCCTAGCGCGTAATACCTCACGTATCTTAGATTCTTTTGAAGAGCGGCTCTGTTTTCCCCTCCTGCAGGGCAAGAGCTATCTTTTCCGATGTCTCCGGCATAAATGGCCGCAAAGAAGAGGCGATAAGAGCGATGTCTGACAACAGCTTTCTCATTACTGTTTCAAATTGTGCCTGATCAGTCTTCACGAGTTCCCACGGTTTGGTCTCGTCGATGTACCTGTTGGCTTCGCGCACGATATTCCATATCCACCCCAGCGCATCCGCGAAACGGAGTTCTTCAATGAGTGTCTTCAGCACTTCTGGAATTTCCTTTTCTTTTTTGCCTGTTGCCTGCTGCCTGCCTGCCTCGCCGGTAGGCGGGCTGCCTGCCTCAAGCTGTTCCGAGAGCTTCAGTACCCGCGAGACAAGATTGCCCAGCCCATTCGCCAGGTCGGCATTGTATTTCTCCGTCATCCGCTCCATCGTGAGATCCACATCGTCGCCGAATGTCCCCGCGCTCAAGAGGAGGTAGCGCGTGCCGTCAGTGCCGAATTTCTCAAGCATCTCATCAATCGAAAGCGCGTTGCCCAATGTCTTGCTCATTTTTTTTCCGCTCGCGAGAATATGCCCGTGCGTGAACAAGAGTTTCGGCATCGGAATACCGAGATGCATGAGTATCGCCGGCCAGATAGTCGCATGCACGCGCAGAATATCTTTTCCTATCAATTGCACGTCTGCCGGCCATTCAGATGGCAGATTTTTTGCGTCGCCATTCCAGGCGAGCACAGTCAGATAATTCAAAAACGCGTCTGCCCACACATAGGTCGTCTGCGTCGCGTCAAATGGCAACGGTATGCCCCAGCTCACGTTCTTGCGCGAAATCGAGATATCCTGCAGCGTTTCGCCTTTCAAAAATGACAGCATCTCGGCCTTGTACTTCTTGGGCGTGATATGAAACGTATCACTTTCGATCTGTGCGATCAGCTCTTTCTGCAATACCGTCATTTTCAGCAGATACGTCTCCTCCTTCATGAATTCCGGCACGCTGTTGTGATCCGGACATTCCCCATCCACCAGATCGTCCGCGACCTTGAACTGCTCGCACCCGACGCAATACAACCCTTCATAAAATCCCTGGTAGATAACACCCTTGTCATAGAGATCCTGCAGTACCCTCTGTACTGTTTTTTTATGCGCCGGATCAGTCGTTCGGATGAATTTCGTGTACTCGATGTTCAATTTTTTCCATAATTCCTGAAAGTGAGTAACTATCTCGTTCGTGAATTCCACAGGATTTTTTCCGGCTTCCTCGGCTTTCTTCTGTATCTTCATCCCATGCTCGTCCGTTCCGACCGAAAAAAAGACATCTTCCCCGGCAAGGCGTTTGAAACGAGCCAGACAATCAGCCGCCACCGTCGTGTAGGCATGCCCGATATGCGGCTTGGCGTTCACATAGTAGATCGGGGTCGTGATAAAAAACGGTTTCTTGCTCATACCTTAAGTCTTGTATGCGATAATGACAAATTCCCCTTTCACCTTGTCAGGATGAGCTGCGAAGTATGCTTTCGCTTCTCCAATAGTACCACGGATGATTTCTTCGAACACCTTCGTCAGCTCCCGCCCGATCACCATGCGTATCTCCGGCGCATATTCCGAAAGCAAATCAAGATTCTTCATCACGCGATGCGGGGATTCATAATATACGGCCGGGATCTCGCTCGCCGCGATTTTCTTGAAAAAAGTCTGCCGGCCTTTCTTGTGCGGCGGAAATCCGAGAAACACAAATTCCCGCATATCGATGCCGGCGACCGAGACGAGCGCCGAAAGTGCGGACACCCCCGGAATCGGCACGATCGGAACCTCGGCAGCCGCCGCGAGCGACACCAGTTTGTTCCCCGGATCGGACAATCCCGGCGTACCGGCATCCGTCACGAACGCGAGATTCTCCCCGCTTTTCAGCCGCCCTACGATCTGCTCCAGTTTGCGCCCGTCCGTGTGCTCGTGACAGGACACGAGGGATTTCCGTATCTCGTAGCGCGCCAGCAGCTTCCCGGTCACGCGCGTATCCTCGCACAATATCGCATCGACCGCCTTCAGCGTCTCGAGCGCGCGCAAAGTGATATCGGAGAGGTTCCCGATCGGCGTCGCGACGATGTATAGGATTCCGGCAATTTGCATACTTTCAATCAGATAAGGGAAATTCTTTCTTCAGGGTATACGTATTTCCATGGGAAAGCAACCCATAATAGGCGGCTACGACCTTGTCCTCCTTGTTTTTACGAAGGTTCCGAAACATCTTCTTTTTGGTCGCGGTGCGGAGCGTCCGACAATGGGGAAAATGCGTCCAGCCGAGGAAATCCATACCAGCCGTCCACGTCTTGAGAAAAATCTTTCCGCTATGAAGAGAAAGCCTCAATTCTTTCGTGAGGAAGACTGAAATTTCCGGAATGAGATTTTCCAGAAGCTGCCTGTCGTCTGAAAGAATGACGAAGTCGTCCGCATAGCGGATATAGCGGCGCAACTTCAGACACCGCTTCATATGGCGATCGAGTTCGTTCAGATAGATATTGGAAAAGAGCTGGCTCGTCAGATTGCCGAGTGGTAGCCCGACACTTTTTTGACCGTCCGTCTCGAAACTTCTGATAACCTCCCCAACAAGCTTCAGCATGTCCCGATCACCGATGTGCCGCTCGAGGATGCCGAGCAACACGGCGTGATCGATGGAAGCAAAGAATTTCCTGATGTCACATTTCAGGATAAGACAGGTTCGGGTGTTGTTTCTGGATACCTTCCGGGCAAACACGCGAAATCGATTGATTGCCCGCAGGACGCCCTTGTCCTCCCGGCACGAATAGGAATCGAAAATGAATCGCTTGTCGAAATATTCCTTGAGCGCCCGATACAGCAGACGGTGCACGATACGATCGCGAACGGATGCCTTGTGGATACTTCTCGGTTTCGGATCGGAAACCGAAAATGCCTCATACGGGCCATGACGATATCTGCGGCTCTTCAGGTCATCATGCAGCTCGAAGAAGTTCCGCATAAGATGCATCTCGAAATCAGCGACATCGTTTTGCCTGCGTTTCCCTGCGACGAATTCACGCCATGCGGACAGCAGGCATTCCACCGATATGATATCATCATACTTGAGGTCTAATTTTTTCATTTCGGATTCCATGAATACCCCCCCCCCGGCTTTCCGGCATCAGCACCAAGATGCTTGTTTTCTATACGGAATGGCACGCCATATTGACGCGTCATATTCCCAAAATCCTGCGCTATTCGCTCGGTATGCGCATCGACAACATCTTTGCCGGCATACTCGAGGATATTGCTCTCGCACAATTTTCTCTTCCTGAACACAAGACGGCATACCTCAGACGCGCGATTGGGAAAAACGATACGCTCAAATTCATGCTCTATGCGCTGTTTGAGATGAAGGGTATCGATGAGAAAAAATTTATCTCTCTTTCCCAGAAAGCGGAGGAGGTCGGCCGGATGCTCTACGGTTGGAAGTGCAAGATGGAACAAAAACCGTCCGGCACCAAAAGTCCGGACGGAAAAAATCCGTGAGTGTCGAGGAGCACGACCCGCTCGGCCGCATCCCAGTCGTTGTCCAGCCAATTCGCATTCCGATCGAACTTCGAGCCATCCCAGTTCACGTTCGGCACGTTCCAGTGGCCATCCTTGTCGCGCAGCATCGCGAGAAATGCCGTCCGTTCCACTGCCATACTCACTGACTGAATATCGACTGTATTTCATCCCGCATCTCCAATGCGATAGCATTTCCCGCAGACTCAATTATTTTTTTTCGGAAACGTTTCACTCTTTCCGCAAGAGACCCCGTTGGAAATTCCGGAAACGCCGTCTCGGCACAAGGGAGTACGCAAGCGTACCCGCGTACCTATTCTCCCGTACCGATTCAGTATACCATGATTTTTCAAAAAATTTTCCAAGAAGATTCCCAGAAAATTTCAAGGGCAAAGGGCAACCCGCCGGTCGGCGGGTCAAGGGGCAAGGCAAGCATGCAACATCAAAGGTCATTTCTCGAGGAGCACGACCCGCTCGGCCGCACCCCAGCCGCTGACCAGCCAAGCCGCACGCCGAACGAACTTCGAGCCATCCCAGAGCACGTGCGGCACGTTCCAGCGGCCACCCTTGACGCGCAGCACGGATCCGGGCAAATAAAACCAGTTTCCGTCTTTGAGGCTTTGCGGCGCTTTGTCCTGATGCTCCAGGATCCATTTCCAGTACTCGATGCCGGGGATATGATGCGTGGTGCCGTAGGTGTCGATGATGTGTTTCATCACTTCGTGGCGCGGTATGCCGACGAACGCCGAGAGGTCGGGGATGAAGACTTTCGCCTGTTCGAAGTCGAGAGCTTGGGTGTCGGGATTGAGGGTGTATTCGCCGAACCTGCCGACATCGATATCCGCGGAGAGTTTCCCGTAATCAAGCATCTTGGGATCTTCCAGACGCGCTTCCTGCTTGGCTTTTTTGGCATCGGCTTCGCTGTACCATTTTGTGAGGGTTTCGAGGAGGAATGGTTCGTTGGATTTTTTGAGAGATTCGATGTCGGGGGTATCTTTGCCGGAATCAGCACCGGTACCGGCTCCCAGCAGACCATTCGCCGCATCCGTCAGGTCGGGAGTAGTGGCAGACAGACCGGCTAATTCCCTGAGCGTGATCAATCTTTCTTTCTGCGATCGTCCGATCATGGTACTGATCGCCGCATCGTCCCGTCCTTTTTTGAGCGCGCTGACATCGAAGGTATTTTCCGGCAGACCGAGTTCCGCGGGAGTCACCGTCCGCAAAAATCCCTTGAGCGCGAAGATCTTGGCCGCCAACATACGGTCGTTTTCCGGATATTCCTTGAACGTGATGCCCGTCTTGATCGCCTGATCCAAGAATTCCACGAAGGAAATACCGCCGTTCATCTGCCGCTCTGTCTCCCAGCGGCCGAGAATAGCCTCGACTGTTCCTTGTGTGGTGACGAACTTCTTGAGTCCGGGCTTCTTGCCGGAAACGTCTTTCGCGCCGATCAGTTGTGCGGTCGCATCACGGGCCGACGGCTCATAGTATGCAACCTGGATCTCTTCCATCGCTTCGCAGAATTTCGGAAGCGTCGTCTCGAGATCGTAGTCCGACAAGGTGATGCCTCCGGCGCGGTTCATAAGCCGCGCTTTCATAATATCGTAGGCTTCATCTTTCGGCGTGTAGAGGATCTCCAGGTTGTTCTGCTCGAATTCGCGAGCGATTTCCGGCGGCAGATCCTGCCGTTCTGGATTCTTGTCTGATTTCAGGTTGGCGGTGAAGATCATCTGGAATCCCGGCTCGATGCGCACATCGCCGTTGCCGGGAATATTGATCGTATCGCCTGCTTTCGCATTCGCCACACCCTTGATGAACACCATAAGATCCTTCGGAAGTGCGGTGAATTCGTCGAAAATGACGGTCTTTCCCCCCATAATGCCACGCGCGAGCGGACCATAGATGTCCACGGTTTCGATCGCACCGTGCTCGCCCTTGGCACGGATGCCGGTCTTTCCCCAGATGTGGGATTCGCGGGTCTGCGGCGTGCAGTACACCATCTCGGCGCGCTTACCGGTAAAGTGCTCTGCCGCGTAGCGGGCGAGCGAAGTCTTGCCCGTACCAGTCGGGCCGTGAAGAAACATCGGCTTGCCGTGAATCATGCGCTTGCCGATTTCGCCCAGATATTTCTCCACGGTCGGCGTGTGCACGATACGCCCCTCTCGGAACAGATCGCTTCGGAAGTCCATCAGTTCAAACATTTTCCACTCCGTCGGATACGCTTTCTTCTCTTCTGCAAGGCGTTTCAGAAGCTCCGGTTTCGCCTGTTTGATCTTCTCAAGCGACTGGTCGAACACCTCCGCTCCCGGACGCGTCATTCGTTCGCGCAGGCAATACATCTCGAAATTGGCGATGCCGCGCAGGTCTTTTTCCAGGGAAGCAAACGTACCGTATGCCGGACCGATCTGTTCCTCAACAGATCCGAAATCGATGCGGGAGGAAACCGTATCGCTCTCTGTCTCGCGCTGCTGCCGTTTCAAAAATTCTTTCGCTTTGGAAAAAGAAATTCTCCCTTTTTCATCTTTGGGAATACTGAATCCACCTGCCTGCTCGCTCAAGGCGGCATTTTCTCTTTTCAAGTCGGTCTGCAGGATTTCCGGCACCCCCTGATTCCCGGCTTCACGGATGGCATGACGCACGGTTCGGCGCTGCTCGGAAATCTTGTGAAAATTCGGTGTTTGTTCCATAAATGCAAGTATATCACATCAGATATCGGAAAGATGCTCGCGCAGCACATCGGACAGCACTTGGGGAAGCTGTTCGGCGGTTTCCGCAAGGCGCGCTTCCGGAGCGTAGGTAGTGAGCGCCGGTTTGCCGTCTTTCGTGATGCCGATGCCGATGACAACCACGCCTTTTTCTCTCATAACGCCCAGCACATTTTTGACACGGACAGGATCATCGCTCTCGCCATCGGTAAAGACGATGATGATTTTTTTCAGTTCTCCGTCAGCTATCAGCCGTTCCTTGTCCTGATCGATGCTTTTTGCAATCGTTTCCAATGGAACGAAATCCGTCGTCGATCCGGAACACGTTCCGATCTTCACCGCCACATCGATGCGTTCTTTTTCGGAAATATCGTCAGAAAGATGCTTGAGCGGCACTGCATCCTCGGAAGACGATTGGAACGAATAGACTTCCGATCTCACTTCAAGCGGTTTTTCGAGCATCGAGGACTCTTCCTTGGCAAAATCGGCAAATTCCTTGAGCGCTTCCATGAAAAGCACAGCGGCTTTCTGCTGTTCTTGTTGTTTCCGTCCTGCCATCGATGTCGACCGATCGCAGACAAGTGTGATCTCCACCGTGCCGAAACGTTTGCCTCTCTGAGTCCGTATATCGTGCGTTTCCCACGCTTTCGGCTCGAAATCACCGACTTTCGCCCGCGTCACCAATTCCGTCGGATCGACGAGATCCTCCCCTTCCTCCACGGGATAACGCGGAGCCGGCATTTCTTTTTTCCGTTTCGCGATGATGCGGGAAATCAATCCGCGCAGATCGTCGATCACGCTTTGGTTCGTTTCAGGATTGACTGTCTTGCGCATCTGATCCGCGATGGAACGATAGCGCTGCAGATCCTCTTTCTTCACACCGAGTTTTTCTGCGTATTCCCTGTCAGCCCGATCCATCGGATCACCGTGCGTCTCCTGCCATTTCTTGAAAGTCGCTTTCTCCTTTCCCACCGGCACCGCATTGGGCACGCGCTTGTCAGCCCGTGCATATGCATCTTTGAATGTCTCATTCGGATCCGCTCCTTTGCTCGGCCTGCCCTCCGGCTTTTGCGGCTGATCAGCCCGCCCTGCCTCAGACTCCGACGGTGCTCCCGGCTTTCTTTTCTTCGTACCATCATCCGGTTTCTCGCCCTTTCCCTTACCTTGATTCTTTTTTTGTTCTTCCTCATCCTGCTTAAGAAACGCCGCCACTTTCGGCCATACATATTTGTCCTGCAATTTCAATCGTACGGACATCGGCGTATTCGGATCTCCCATAATCTGAAGAAGCGTAGTGCCGTCTTTCGCACGGATACTTTTCAATTCATCAATCGCCATACGCACTTCCGGAGAGACTGCGCACCGCTCACCCGGAACGCGCGCTTCGCGCAGTATCGCCTGCGGGAGCTGCAGATGTTTCGGCTCTCTCGACAGATCAGTGCTGGGGAAAAGATCCTCCTTGTACATCCCCCTCTCGATAGCCACGTATCCTTCATCGGTTTTTCGTATCACCGTCGTATTCTCCCTGATATCCGCAATACAATTGTCCATGACACCGTAGGCTTTCGACTTCTCGAGGCGGGAAAGATATGTCGCGTAGGCTCTCTCTCCATTTTTCTCAGCGAGAAGTTGTTTTTTCTCGAGAAAATGCTCTATTTCATGGAGCGTCGCGTAGGTCGTTTTCTCATCGGACAATCCTTTCTGCTTGTAAAATCGCGCATTAAGGTAGATATCGTCAGTCTCCAGGTCGAACGCGAACGTATCCACCCCTTCCGGTGCCGGCTTCACGTTCACTTTTCCTCTCGCATAATGCTCGAACACATCGCGGTTCGCCTCGAAATGACGAAGTGAATCCTTATGTTCCGCCGAGGTATTTTCCTTTTTTGGAACTCTCGGCATGGCAAAGATTTTTTCTCCCATAGTTTTGTTGCGTCGTTACCTCTGTCTCTTCATCAAAATATCATCCACGAAAACGGAGAGCATCATCGTGATCGGCACGGCGATGATGATGCCGAGCGCGCCACCGAGTTCGAGACCGATAAGTATCGCCACGATCAGCGCGACCGGGTTGAGGCCGGCGGAATGTTTCATCACTTGCGGCGCGACGATGTGCGCCTCCGCCTGATGCGCGATGATATAGAAGACAAGCGCGGAGATACCCAAGACCGGAGACACGAGCACCCCGACCAGGATCGCCGGAATCGCCGCAATGACCGGACCGATGTACGGCAAGATTTCCATCAATCCTCCGAAGAACGCTATCGCCAGAGCATACGGCACGCCGAGGAGCGACAACCCGATATAGTATATGACGAACGCGATCAGCATGAGGATCGCTTGGCCAAAGAGCCACTGGCTCACCTTGCCCTGCATACGCGAAGCGATCGAGAGTGCTTGAGCATGATATTCTTTCGGTGTCAGGAGGAGGAAGAGCTTCTCAATACCTTTTTCCTCAAGCGACAAGTACAACGCCAAGAAGAAATACCCTATCAGATGGATGAAGCCTTGGAAAAATCCGACGGTCGCGGAGAGAATGTTCGAGAGCCATCCGGTGATATTGCCCTCGACATTTTGGAAAAATTGTTCTTTCTGAAAATCAACGCCGAACGTAGAGAGGTATGTCTGCACGCTCGAGAGCGTCGTATCCAGACGCTTGGCATACTCCGGCCAGTTCTGGAGAAATTCTTTCACTTCCGAGAAGAACAGCGGGAGCAATATCGCCAAGAGCGCCACGCTGGCGAACAGCAGGATGGAATAGACGATGATGACGGCTGCCACACGGGACAAGCGCCACTTCTGTAATTTGGCAATGGCGGGCGAGAGCGCGGCTGCGGTCAGTATCGCGAACAGCACGAGGAGAACCACGTCACGCACGAGGTACAGGAAATATATTCCGATAGCCAGGAGCACCAGACGCAGGGCAATATTCGTACCGATAGTGACGCGTTCGTCCGACATACTCTTTAGAATATAGGTTATAGAATGTCGAATATTGATCAAGAGAACGTTTTTGTCTTCTTGATAAACCCTGTAAGCAATTTACCGACCGTGATGGAACGGTCTGAAAGAATTCTGAAGTCGTCTTTCTTCAAAAAACCGACGTCCCTTGCAATCAATAGTTGATTCTGCACTTCAGTCAGCGACCCTTTGGCTATATAATAGAATTGAACCTTTTCTTTTATAGATTGTCTCGAAAACCCTTCTGAAATATTCGAAGTAATCGAAACAGCAGCCCTGCGGATCTGGTTCGTCAGCCCAAAAATTTCTTTTTGTGGAAATAGCTCTGAAAACTTGTAGATATCCAAAACCAAAAGATGGCCTTCTTGCCATACGACGAGATCAGTGAATGAATTGATTTTCCTTTTTTGTTCCGATTCCATATTCTCTATTCCACATTCAATATTCTCGAAAGCACTGCTTTCGCCGAATGCGGACCGATAACCGCCATATTCAGCTTTTTGTTGACGAAAATGTCCTGCGCCACGCGACGCACATCTTCAGCCGTAACACGATCGATCATCTTGGCACGTTCCTTGGGAAGCACGATCTCGTGGCGCACCGTCTCCTGCGTGACGAGATAGCCGACCACGTCATCAGAGCCTTCCATACCGAGTGCGAAGTGGCCTTTGATATACTCTTTCGCCTTTTTCAATTCTTCATCATTCACGAGCTCCGTTGCCGCTTTCTTGTACTCACCGAGAATCACCACGAGCGCCTTCTCGAGATTCTCATGCTCTACCCCGCACTGCGTCGCGAGATAGCCGGCATCATGATACGTATCGACGCCCGTATGGACACTATATGTGAGGCCGCGCCGCTCGCGCACCTCCATGAACAACCGGCTCGACATCCCCCCTCCGAGAATCGTCGCGAGTATCGAAAGCGCGAAACGGTCCTTGTGGAACATATCATACGCCCGCACGCCCACGATGATGTGTGTCTGATCGGTTTTCTTGTGATGGAGCGAGAGCATCGGCTTCGCTTGCTTTTCGCCGATCTTCTTGAACGCCGGCCGCTTGCCGGTACGGATATGCGCGAAATGCTTCTCGATCTCCTTCTTCACTCTTTTCGGATCGATTTTCCCCGCGACGCCCACGACGACGTTCTCCGCCGTATAGCCGCGATTCAGGTATTTGATGAAGTCCTGGCGCCTGAAAGCCTTGATATTGTCTTTCGGCCCGAGGATTTCCCGACCGAGCGGATGCGTGCCATAGAGAAGCTTCTCGAAATGCTCCCCGACTCTCCGCTGCGGCATATCCTCGTACATATTGATTTCCTGGAGGATCGTGCCGCGCTCGCGGTCGATTTCTTCCGGTTCCAGCTTAGCGTTGAGGAACAGATCGGAGACGACGTCGAGCGCTGTGTCCCAGTGGTGCGCCTCGACTTTGGCATAATACGCCGTATGATCCTTGGCGGTATAGGCGTTGTATTCCGCGCCGATCGCGTCGAGCTCACGGCTGATATCGATCGTGTTCGGGCGCTTCTTCGTCCCCTTGAAGAACATATGCTCGAGAAAGTGCGCGAGACCGTTCTCCTTCTGTGTCTCATAGCGCGAACCGACGCCGGTCATCACGATAACCGTCGCTGTCTCCGTGTCGAGCATCGGCGCGAGGATGATCCTCAGTCCGTTCTTCAGTGTATGTTTCTGGTATTTCATATTTTGGCAGCGTTTAGCTCTTAGCGATTAGAATTTAGCAAAAAATCCTTAAACTATTATTTATTGAGACCGCGAGATTGTTTTCTGTCATTCCCGCGAAGCCTGTCCTCGACCGCGATCGGGGAGCGGGAATCTAGTATCCACAGTACCCTTATTGCATCAAATCGATATATAAATCTCTCCACTTCGAATTCTTCTTCTCAATAAGACGTATCTTCCAGGCCCTATTCCACTTTTTCAGTTGTTTTTCTCTTTCCAGGGCACTCATGACATCCCCAGTCTGTTCATAATACACCAGTGTATCTATTCCATATTGTTTTGTAAATCCCTCGACTACTTTCTGTTTATGTTCTTGGATACGTTTTATCAAATTGGAAGTTACTCCAATATATAATGTCCCATTTCTCTTGCTGGCCAAAATATAGACGCAATACTGTTTCATACGCTCCCACATGCTGCTTTATTTAAGCCAGTGACACCTGGATTCCCGCCTTCGCGGGAATGACAGAAAGCAGTTGTCCGATTTTTCCGGACAGCTCAGGGTAACCTTGAGCACCAGCACAATCGGTCTCGCGCATTTTCCCGTCCGGTGCCCGCAGTTTCAACTGTCGACAAATTGTCGACAGTTCAATTTCCTCCTCGTCTTTCACGCGGATCTTCATTTTATACCAATAATCCCTGGCATTCGTGCTGTCCGTAAGCGCTCCCACGACATCAATCACCGAAAACCACCACTCGCCATTATGAAGTGTTTTCCGAATCTCTTTGTTTCTGAATATTGCAATTTGTGTCGGTTCCATGAAAACAGCTTATACCAAATGCTCCAAAAAATAATTCTGCAGCTTCTCGATCTTCACCCGCTCCTGTTGCATCGTGTCGCGGTCGCTGGTTTATCGGGACATTTTCGTATGGTGGCGATGATTTTTCTCTTCTACTTTTTCGTTGAGAAGGATTTTTATAAGGGATTGGTAGGGAACATCCTGTTCATTGGCCATCGCTTTGAGTCTGTACAAAAGCGACTCCGGAAGACGCAGAGAAATCGTCTTGGTAGACGGTTTAAGGCGAGGAAAGGCGACGTCGCTTCTTGCCTGTGACCAATCAACAAAATCGGAAGAATCATGAGACTGCCAGAATTTTCGTTCTTCGGCTTCGTTCTTAAATTGTGGGATTTTTTTTAGCTTGCTCATAATTTTTTCGTTCTCTTCTGCTCATCGGTCGAGCGGAAATTATTCTTATCTTTTTACTTCGATAGGTGAATGCGAGGAATAATTGTCTTTTCTGTGCGGTTTGCCCAAGAGCCAGATAGCGTTTCTCTTTTTCTGAATGACGCGGGTCGGAAGCAATGAGCAGTGGGCGATGAAAAAAGACCTCTTCAGACTCTTTCGGTGTCACGCTGTGCTTGCCCAAGCTTTTGTCCTGGTTGCTCTTGTCCCAGTCGAAACTATCGGCTTGACTCAGTATTTTCTTCATTTCTCTTGTATATTACCATTATATACACTTTTTCTTTCCTTGTCAACCGTTATTGCGCGAGTTTCTGCTGCAAGTATGTTTTCAATTCAGTGATCTTCACCCGCTCCTGCTGCATCGTGTCGCGATCGCGGACGGTGACGGTGCCTTCGAGAGATTGGTCTTCTGCCCGGCTACCATCAGGAGACGGGTCCCCTGCGCCGATAGTGTCGAAATCGACGGTCACGCAGTACGGCGTGCCGATCTCGTCCTGGCGGCGGTAGCGCTTGCCCACGTTGCCGTTATCATCGAATTCTGTGCGGAAAGATTGCTTCAATTCGCCGTAGATTTCCTTCGCTTTCGCAACAAGTTCCGGCTTGTTCTTGAGAAGCGGAAACACCGCGACTTTGACCGGCGCCAGCTTCTTCGGGAACTTGAGCACGATGCGCGTATCCTTGCCCGCCACAGTATCCGAAGGATTCTGGGAGGGGTCCTCGCCGACTGTTTCCTCCACATATGCATTCGTCATCACCGCAAGAAATGTCCGGTCGAGCCCGGCTGACGTCTCGACGATCCACGGCATATACTTCTCATTCGTCTGCGGGTCACGGTATGAGAGGTCAATACCGGAAAACTTTGAATGCTGCGTCAGATCATAGTCGCTCCGATTGTGGACGCCCTCAAGCTCCTTGAATCCGAACGGGAAATTATATTCGATGTCCCAGGCCGCTTTCGCATAAAACACCAGGTTCTCGTGCTCTTTCCAACGCAGGTTCTCTTTCTTCAAACCCAGATCGAGATAGTATTGGAAGCGTTTCTTGCGCCATTCTTCATACGCGCTCGCCGCTTCATCCGGGCGCACGAAATACTGCATCTCCATCTGCTCGAACTCGCGCTTGCGGAAGATGAACTGCCGAGCGGTAATCTCATTGCGGAACGCCTTGCCGATCTGCGCGATGCCAAACGGCACTTTCACGCGCGCGGAATCCAGCACGTTCTTGAAATTGACATAGATCCCCTGGCACGTCTCACCGCGCAGGTACGTCGGGTCTTTCGTCCAGCCTGCCTGTCCGGTAGGCAGGTCACCCGTAAAATTCCCTAGATTCGATTTGACCAGAAGATTGAAACTCTTCGCATCGGTGAAACTTTTCTTGCCGCATTTCGGACAGGTGATTTTTTCCTTATGCTCCGAGAACAGCCTGTTGATCTCTTCTTCAGTCATCTTCTCATCCGCCTGCACCCCTGCTTCTTCCAACAGATGATCGACACGCACACGCGTATGGCATTCCTTGCACTCGGCAAGCGGGTCGGCAAACCCACCAATGTGTCCCGATGCTTCCCACACTTTCGGGTGCATAAAAATCGCGCTGTCGAGACCGACGATGTTATCATGATCATAGACCATCGCTTTCCACCACGCCTCACGGATATTCTTGGCAAGTTCCACTCCGTACGGACCGAAATCATATACCGCCGCAAAACCCCCATAGATTTCCGACGACGGAAACACGAACCCGCGGCGCTTGCACAGCGACACTATTTTTTCCATCGTCACACCGTTGTTTTTTTCAGCCATATAAAAATGGTTGACAAACCGCTTTATTTATCCTACAGTAACGAGTCCTTTAACAATCGTATCGTACAGGTTTTTTCCCCTTTGTTCAACCCTCACCCTCCAAGGAGGATACGCCATGAAGAAGCTCTTGTTGTTACTGTTGTTCCCCTGCGCCATGATGGCGCAGGCCGGCCCCACAGCTTGGGTGGAAAGCGACTACCAGGTCGCTCCGCCTGGCACACGGCCAACAATCACCGTCAAGCTCGACGCGGATGGTGTGAGCACGGCCGCTGACTGGTTCGGTGGGTTCTATAACCCTGCCGCAGGCGCGGGACTGTACCATTACATCGCCCCGCAGGGACTGACGAAAGCGTCGGATACCTTGGACATCACGGCACTGAGGACGGCGTACCAGGGACCCATGAGGAACTTCACCAGAACGGGAACCTTCCTACCATTTCCACCCGGGCGGAATATCCTATTCTTCGGTATCGACACCACCATGGATGGTCAGGTCACTCCCGGATACGTCGTAGCGACGGCCAACTTTGATGTCGGCAATGACTGCCACATCGTATCGGTTCAGAAAATCGCCGACTACGGATACACGGGACTGTTCCGCATGAGGTTCGGGCATTCCATGCTCGGCATCCAGGAACAGTACTTCGTCCACGGTCAGCAGTTCCCCGATGGTCCGTGGATCAAGTATCCGTACGGTGGCCAGACATCGACGTTCGATCTGGTGTGGCCGAACGGGCAACCGTTCGAGTTCACGTACGGCGGGACGAGTGGCGGCAAGGACAATTACATCGACTCCGCCTGCTCGTTGTACCGCTACCCGGTCAGCGCTGCTCCCGGCGGCGCCCAACACCTACGGTTGGTCTTGGGCACCAAGAAGGTGTGTGCCGCCAACAACACCGGGGACTCCCTCATCACGGGGGTCTATAACCTCGGCGGCACTCTGCGCCGGGTGTATGTGGATTTTGCGAAGTTGCCCATCCGCAACTACCAGAAGATCATGGTGAACGGTCAATCGGCACCGGACAGCGCGTGGAAGGATTACTCTGTGACGGACCAATTCCCGTGCTTTTATACGGACGTGAACTGGCCATCAATCGGATCCGGGTTCGAGTTTTCGTTTTACGTTGTCAAGGAAGACGGCGCCACCCAATGGGCGGATCCGACTCCGTCCAAGTACCTGTACAATGGGCACTTCCGCATTCCCGCGGGAGATTTCGCCCAAGCCCCCTACCGCTAAGACATCAAGGTAAGGGGTGGCCGGCTGTGCGCGACGCGCATTGCCGGCCTCTTTTTTTACTCTTGGAGTCAGTAATCTAACGCAACGGATAGGAGTAGTATATCCGTATGCAAT
>JBBTWT010000040.1:0-29912 GCA_038078615.1 Patescibacteria group bacterium
TAACAGGGTTCACCCAGTGAAATTACTCATAGGATGAGTACCCGCAAGGACGGATTTCATAGGGTGAACATTGCCGAGTCGGGAGTCCCCCTCCGAAGGCGGGCAGGAATTCTCCCTAGGTCCACAATTCTGAATTTGAAGTGCTGGTTGATGACTTTTTGAAAAAATAGCTTATGGACGACATAAAATTTCTCCAAATGGCGATAGAAAAATCGCGAGAGTCAATCGCTCTCGGCGGTTATCCTGTGGGTTCAGTCATTGTTAGAAATGGGAAAATCCTAACATCTGGGGTAAGTAATGGGAAAAAACGCAATGATCCGACGAGTCATGCGGAGATAGATGCCATTCGCGCGGCGTGCCAAACATTAGGAACAAGAGATTTAAGCGATGTCGTGTTGTATTCTTCTCTTGAACCGTGTCTGATGTGCTTTTCCGCTTCAACGTGGTCTTCTGTCCCAAAGGTCGTATATGCATGCCAGAGAGATAGGGTATCTAAACAGCACTACGAGGGAGCCCATGCGCTTTCACAGATCAACGAGACAGCACGTCATCCGATCGAACTCGTCCATTTATCAGAGCTTGAGGAGCAAGCGTTGCAAATAATAGAAAATTGGGAAAAATCATTATGAAATTATATCGTTTCAGTCCAATTCGAAATGAAAGTGAATTGTTGGAGGTAATCAGACATATCCACTTTGCTTGCTTTGATCTGTGCAAACAATCTTTCGGTAAGTATCTCCCTGTCGCCGGAAATATGGGAGTATTTTGTCATTATGATGACGAGTACAAGTTTTTAATAGAACTTCGAAAAAAATTGACGGAAGAATCGGACAATGTAAACCAAAAATATTTCCGGCTTCATAATCCGCTTGTTATCCCGACCCGTGGCGATGTGCCCGAAGCCACTTACACGTTCCTTTACATTCGAAAGCCAGACCCATACAGATTCCACGTTGGTGATGTTGATTTTGTCTTGGAAGAGGGGCAATATCAAGAATTCAAAAAATCTTTGCGAGATGGGAAAGTTATCAAAGGGGCACGGATCTTTGAACGGCCAGAGTTAGATATGGTAGAATTCTATAATCCTGATGTTGATGCTCTTGGCTATGTCAGTCCGCGTGAGGTGACTGAAAAAGTGAAAGTTGAACAATAAAACTATATGGGAAGTGCCGTCGGAACCGACGACCTCATTGACGGACTGCATCCAAACACTAAAGGACACATCAAGATTTATAATCTGATGAAGTCCGAGCTAAAGGTATCATTGTAGCCGCCAGATTTTTTCGCCAAAATGCCAGAAATGAGGGCATGGCGGAGGGGGGTGTTGGGGAAATTCCGCCGTACTCGAACATTCCGCCGGATCCACCAGCTGGCGGAGGAGGCGGTCAATCGGGGTTCTCCACAAAATGGGGTTCTGATTTTTTCAAAAAAACACCACAGCACAGAATTTGCAAAATTTTGATCGATGGGATACTCTAAGCTCATCACGTATCAGAGACGCTGTAAGTTCAAAGCCATGCTTCACAACCGCCGCATAAAAACTTGGTCTGGTTTCATCAATACTATCATCGTTCACTGATGGGGCGAAGGGTTGTTATTCGTTCCGCCGGCTGGCGGACTACCCCGCCTTATCAGGCGGTTTTTGTTTTTTGCACTGTAATTTGAGAAACCAAACATATGATGCAACTTTCTGAACGTTCATTCAAAAAAATTCTCATCGCGCTTGCCGTGTATCTGACGTCGCTTTTTGCGGCGAATACGCTTGGGTTGAAGCTGATGCCGTTTATTTTCGGATCCCATCTTTCCGTCGCCGTGTTTTCTTTCCCTGTTGTTTTCCTCATGACCGACGTGATCGGAGAAGTCTTCGGCAAGCGTATAGCGAAGTTTTTCGTGCTTGCCGGATTTATCAGTACCGCTCTTTTTGTTTCCTATTCGCTTCTCTCGCTGGCGATGCCATGGTCGGCTGATGGCGGATGGGTAAAAGAAGGATACGACCAGGTATTTGGGATTTCGGCGCGTATCGCCATCGCTTCGCTCGTGGCATTTCTCATCGCACAGTATCAGGACGTGTTGTCGTTTTTCTTTTTCCACGAAAGGTTGGGGATAAAGCGTTTCTGGTTGCGCTCGCTGCTTTCCAATCTCTGGTCACAGCTGCTTGATACGACCATCTTCATGGTTATAGCGTTCGCGGGCGTATATTCGACCAAGACGCTGATCAGCATCATCATCACCTGGTGGCTCTACAAGGTGGCGATGGGAGTGCTCTACACACCGCTCTCATATCTCGGTATCCGACTGTTGCGAGAACGCGATGAACCAAAAGCACCCACAATTTAGACCGCGTTATATCGCCTTTGTCGCTGCGAGCATAGACGGCCGCATTTCATTGTCGAGCAAACATCCTCCGCATTGGACGAGCAAGGAAGACTGGATGTTTTTCCAAAATGCGCTCTCGCATGTCGATGCGGTGGTCGTCGGTCGCAATACGTATATAGCTGCGGCCGATCGATTGCGCAAACGGAATACCTTCGTTCTTTCCAGCCGTCCGAAAACTCTCGTGCGCAGAGGGATGGTCAAATTCGTTAATCCGGCTGCGGTCAGTCTTCCAAAGTTACTCGAAAAATACAAGAGTGTTGCTATACTCGGTGGCGGAACGGTATATCGTTTTATGCTTGAGAAGGGGCTTCTTGATGAAATATTCATTACCATCGAGCCGCTTATTTTCGGGCGCGGGAAGGCGATGTTCGTCGGTGGCACCAAGACGATGCATATGCGCCTGCTGTCAGCAAGACAGCTCAATCGCACCGGGACGCTTCTGCTTCATTATCAGATAAAGCATCAAAAAATATGATTATCAAACCGATCAAAACGCGCATTTTTCGGGAAGGTGACAATCTATTTGCCTTTGTCACCCGTTATTTCAAAACACTTCCTGAAAAATCTGTGGTTGTCGTTACTTCGAAAATTGTCGCTCTGGCAGAGAGAAGAACGGCTGTCGTCAAAGATATCAGGGCCAAAGAGAAACTTATCCGTCAAGAAAGCGAATTTGCCGTACCGACCAAGCATGTGTGGCTGACCATCAAAGACGGTATGCTGATGGCTTCTGCCGGAATCGACGAATCCAACGCGGACGGAAAGCTCATACTGTTGCCAGAAGACAGCTTCAAGACCGCTCGCGATCTCCGCCACCAGTTGCGACAGAAATACGCTGTCAAACATCTTGGCGTTCTGATTGTCGACAGCCGCACGATGCCACTGCGCGCCGGGGTGGTCGGCGTTGCGCTCGGATATGCCGGTTTCCGCGGCATGAAAGACTATCGCGGAACCCCGGATATTTTTGGCAGGAAGTTCAAGTATTCCCGTACGGATGTCGCCGACAGCCTCGCCACAGCCGCAGTGCTCGTCATGGGCGAGGGCAACGAACGGCAGCCCCTGGCAATCATCGAAAAGGCACCGATAGCGTTCTGTGATACAATCCATCGCAGGGAACTGCATATTGATATCCGAGACGATATGTACCAGCCTCTCTTTCCACAGCATAGATAGGAGTTGATACAAATCATATGATCATCCACAAAGGCAAGAGGTTGTTCATTACAGGGATTCCGACGGCAGGGAAATCGTATCTTGCAAAGAAACTTGCTGATGCGATCGGTGGGGTTCACGTACAAGTTGATCACATTCGTGATAATGTGAAAAATCATCCAGAATATGAACAATGGGTGAATTTTTATTACAAACAGGACAAGGGCACTTATTATCGGACTACTACGTATGATGAACAGTGGAAGAACCTCGTACACCAGTCGGAAGGTATTTGGCCTGAAGTTTTGGAAAAAATAAACAGTTATAAAGATGAAATTCGTCCAGTTGTTTTTGAAGGGGTGAACATTCTTCCGCATTTGGCAAGACGGGACCTCTCTTTCAATGGGGTTTGCATCCTTGGCACATCATTAGAAAATGTAATCAAAAGAAATACCGAAGATACCAGATGGGGAGAAACAGAAATAGAAATTCAATCCGAAGCTTTTTTCTTAGGCGAACGGCCGCATTATAAAGAAGAGGCGGAAAAGTACGGATATCCTGTATTTGAAACAAGTGATGCAGCATTTGAAAAAGCACTTGTGATGATAGAAGAAAAAACGCAATAGGCCATAGGAAAAATATTAGATCAGAATCACTCCACTCAAATAAAGTTATGAATAAGATTATCGTCATCAGCAGTATCAATATGGATATTGTCAGTCAGGTAAAAACACATCCTCGGCCCGGAGAGACGGTCAAGAGTAGTGATTTTTCGTATATCCCTGGCGGCAAGGGAGCAAATCAGGCGCTCGCGGCTCACCGCCTCGGGGGAAGCGTCTTGATGCTGGGCAAAGTTGGTAGTGACGCATTCGGAGAAAATCTGCTCCAATTTTACCGAAAGGAGGGCATGAATACGGACAGTATTGTCGTGGCGGATAACATCTCAACAGGGGCAGCATTCGTCGCCGTAGACAGCAGTTCCGAAAATGTTATTTATGTGAGCGCCGGGGCTAATGCCGATCTATCGTTTTCGGATGCAACACACATTCAAATTGAAAAAGGAGATATAGTTTCAGCAACGCTGGAAACACCCATTGAGGCAACCAAACAACTCTTTGATCATGCCAGAAAAATCGGAGCAACGACGATACTAAATGCCGCCCCCGGGAATTTAGACGCAGAGGTGATTTTCCCACTTGTAGACTATCTTATCGTGAACGAGACGGAACTCTCTGTTTTTTCGCGAACAAAAATTCCGAAGACTAAAGAGGAAGTTATTGAAGCTATGAAAAAACTACAAAAGAATATAAAAAATATTCTTACAACATTGGGAAGTAAGGGGGTGGTTGCTCTCATTGAAGGGAGAGTGATTGCGTGTGAAGGACATAAAGTGAATGCCGTTGATACTACGGCTGCCGGTGATTGTTTCGTTGGTGCTTTTGCGGTTGCCCTGCAGGAAGGCAAGGCAATCAAGGAAGCGATGGATTTCGCGAATGCCGCGGCCGCTATCAGTGTTCAACGCTTGGGCGCGTCGTCTTCTCTGCCGATTAGGAAAGATATAGAACATGGTGGATTTTTAGATTGAGCGGAAAGCCAATGAATATGCGCGTCCTCGTAATTGGTAACGGCATGAAAGAATGAGGCTTGTCAAAAGGCCGTATGTGCGGTACACTGACTTGAGTAATAGTTGATTGATTCTAGGGTATGAAGGTGGTTCTGCTTCAGGAAGTGAAGGGGCTCGGCAAGACCGGTGCTGTCAAGGATGTCCGTAATGGGTACGGCTTCAATTTTTTGCTGCCGGAGGGTCTTGCCGAACTGGCGACCGAAGGGGCATTGAAGCGCGTCGAGAGGATCATCGCCAAGCGCGCCAAGGGTATGGAAACGGCTATCATGGATGCCAAGGCGCAGGCGGCGCTGCTCGATGGGAAGAAGGTTTCCATCAAGACGAAGGCGGAAGACGGAAAACTCTTCGGTTCGATAGGACGCGAGGAGATCGCGGCCGCTTTGAGCGCGATGCAGATCGAGCTCGCTGCGGATGCCATAGCAGTTAAGAAGCCGTTCAAGAAAACGGGGACATTCCCGGTCGAAGCGGATTTCGGAAACGATGTGAAAGCGACGTTTCAAGTGAGTATCGAGGCCGAGTAATGGTTTCTGGAACAGTATTTTGAAAAGCCTGCCCGTATCGCTACGCGAAGCGTTGCGGGCGGGAGTCGCTCCCTTCCCTCATTCGGAACAGCGGCTTTTTCTCTATAAATCCATAAAGGTGTATATCATTCACAGCAAAATATGGCAAACAAAATGAAGCGGACAAAATACATCTTCGTTGTCGGCGGCGTGATGAGCGGTGTGGGGAAAGGTATCACCACCTCTTCCATCGGAAAAATTTTGCAATCTCGCGGCTTATCTGTGACGGCGCTCAAGATCGATCCGTACATCAATGTGGATGCGGGCACGATGAATCCGACGGAACACGGCGAGGTGTTCGTGCTCTCGGACGGTTACGAGACGGACCAGGACATGGGGAACTATGAGAGGTTTCTGAACATCGAGCTCGATCGGGGGAATTATATGACTACGGGGCTGGTATACAAGACGGTGATCGAACGCGAGCGCAATCTCGAATACGGCGGCAAATGCGTCCAGGTCGTGCCGGATATTCCGATCGAAGTGATCAGGCGCATCAGGAAGGCCGCGAAAAAGGTCTCAGCCGATGTCGCTATCATCGAAATCGGCGGAACGGCAGGGGAATATGAAAACGTCTTGTTCCTCGAGGCGGTACGTATGATGAAAATCGAGAGCCCCGGCGATGTCATCACGGTGATGGTGAGCTATCTTCCCACGCCTTCGACCGTGGGCGAGATGAAGACGAAACCGACACAACATGCCGTTCATCTGCTCAATAGCGCCGGTATCCAGCCGGAGATCATCGTAGCGCGTGCGGATAGACCGCTCGATGAGAAGCGCAAGGAAAAAATCGCCATGTTCTGCAGTGTTCGCAAGGAAGACGTTATCAGTGCGCCTGACGTGGAGAGCATCTACGATGTGCCGCTCAATTTTGAAAAAGATTGTTTGAGCGATATCTTGCTTGCAAAACTCGGATTGAAAGGGAAGAAACAGAATGGCAGCCTGCGCGAGTGGGAGCGATCCGTGAAGCGTATCCATAGCGCTACCAAAGAAGTCCGTATCGGCATCGTCGGTAAGTATTTCAAAACGGGGGATTTCGTCCTCTCCGATGCGTATATCAGCGTGATCGAGGCGATCAAGCATGCGGCATGCGCCGTAGACTGCAAGGCTGTCCTGACGTGGATCGACAGCACGGAATTCGAGCAGGATCCGGAGAAACTCGCTTCACTCAGGCAGTATGACGGCATCATCATTCCGGGCGGTTTCGGAAGCCGCGGCATCGAGGGCAAGATTTCGGTCATCCGTTATTGCCGCGAGAACAAGATCCCGTATCTCGGCTTGTGCTACGGTATGCAGCTTGCGGTTATCGAATACGCGCGCAACATCCTCGGCTTGCAAGATGCGCATACGACAGAAGTGAACGAAAATACTCCGTATCCGGTTGTCGATATCATGCCGCAGCAGAAAGAGAATATGTTGAAGAAAAATTATGGGGCGACGATGCGGCTCGGACAGTATAAGGCCAAGATCGTACCGAACACTATCGCGCATGAGGCGTATGGAGCGAACAGCGTGCTTGAGCGGCATCGCCATCGCTATGAAGTCAATCCAAAATATGTCGAAAAGCTGAAGAAAGCCGGTTTGGTGTTTTCCGCGACTTCGCCGGACGGGGTGCTGATGGAAATTGCCGAATTGCCGAAAAAGAAGCACCCATTTTTCCTCGCCAGCCAGTTCCATCCGGAATTCCAGTCCTCGCTCCTCTCTCCCAATCCTTTGTTCCTCGCTTTCTTGGAGGTTTGTAAGAAAAATCGGAAATAATATATTTGTTAGTGATTGAGCCTCCCGACCGCAAGCAACCTTTCCGGGAGTCAGTCGTTCGCCCAGCGGCGAACTCTTTTATGAACTTTTTTCGATCCGTCCTGCCAAGTCAGTCCGGCACTGTGCTCGAAAAAACTTCAACTCTCCCGGGAAGATTCTTGCGGCAGGAGGCTTCCCTGGCAAACATTAGAAAAAACACCCTTCGACAAGATCAGGGTGTTTTTTGGCTTTCTTGAGGGAAGAATCACTTTCTTACCGCTTTTTGGGGCAGGACATTGACAAACAGGCGCTGTGTGAGTTTGCCGGTGAAGTCGCGGACTTTCTTGGTTTGGAACTCGACGATGCCATCAATCAAGGAAAACAGCGTATCGTCTTCGCCGCGCTTCACGTTTTTTCCGGGATGAAACTTGGTACCGCGCTGGCGGATGATGATGTTGCTTACCGCTACTGGCTGGCCGCCGTAAATCTTGACGCCGAGACGCTTCGAGATGGAATCACGGCCGAGGACGGTCGAGCCGCCTGCTTTTCTGGTTGCCATAGTGGGGACACTTACAGATTACGGATGTTTTGATATACTGGATGAGTATAGCAAGACTACACCATCCTGTCAATTATGAACATATCGGTTCCGACGGTATTGCGGCAGAGCGCAGAATGGGTGGTTCGCCATCGGGAACGGCTTTTCCTGTTGGCGGGCGTCCTGCTGGCAGGAGCGCTCGCTTTCGAGAGCGGATTTCTGCGCGGCAAGCTTGCTCAGACGGAACCGCTCGTCATCTCTCTTCCGGCTGTCGCCGAGCCTCCGGCGGAAGGGATACCGGCGGCAGGCGTGGAGCGCATAGTTGCGAAAACAGATGAGAAACAGGGGGTTGCCAGCCTCGCCGAGTCTAGGCGGGCGGATTGTCCGTTGGTGGGGAGCCGCAACTCCGACAAATATCATCTGGCGAGCTGTGCCGTCGTGAAGAGGATCAAGCCGGAGAATAGGGTCTGCTTCGCATCGGAAGAGGATGCGCAGAAGCGCGGCTATGTCGCCGGCTGCTTGAAGTAATGATTGTTTTACAGTATCCTTGAAAAGAAAGTCCACATTTTTTATATTTGATTTTTACATTTTTACTTTTCCATGATGCACAATGAACATTTCAATCGGAACAAGGTGCATCTGGTGAGTCTGGTGGCTTTTATGCTGGGATTTCTGGACGCTTTTTCGATTTATATCCTCTCATCATATTTCGCCACGGTGATCGGCAGTGACAATGTCGGGGTATTCTATCTGATCGCGTACAGCGGCGTGCTCTTGGCGTTGTTTTATCTGCAGCCGCTTATTAGAATCATCGGTAAGGCGCGAGCCTTGTATCTGTTCCTCGGCATTACCATTCTCGCCAGTGTTATGTTGACGCGTTTGGATGTTTCATGGTCTGCCATTGCCATCATCCTCATCTTCATGATGGCGCTGAACGTCACATTGACGACGCTGGATATTTTCCTGGAAAGCTTTTCCAAAGATCAGCTGTCGGGCAGGATCCGCGGGCGTTATCTGACGATCGTGAGCGTCGGATTTCTCGTGGCTCCGATTCTGGCGACATCGGTACTGGAGCGTTCCGGTTATGGCGGCATTTTTTTCATCCTGGTGCTCGGATATATTGCCGCGTTTCTTGTCGCGCTCATCGGTTTCAGGAATGACAACGGAGTGTTTCAGGAAAAAATCCTCTTGCGGCAGACATTGCGGAAAATGATGAGAGAAAAAAATCTCCTGCGCATCTACCACATATCTTTCACGCTGGACTTCTTCTATGCCATGATGGTCGTCTATACGCCGCTCTATCTCCGCTCGCTCGGGTATGCTTGGAATGAGATCGGCATCATCTTCACGCTGATGCTCGTGCCGTTCGTCATCCTGCAGTATCCGGTCGGCATCCTTGCGGACAAGCGCCTCGGAGAGAAGGAGCTTCTGATCGGAAGCATCCTCATCGCCGCTGTCACGACCGGCGCGCTCGGATTTCTTGATACGCATAATCTTTGGATATGGGGAGGGGCGCTGTTTCTGACGCGTATCGGGATTGCCGGATTGTCGGTGCTCCGTGATTCGTATTTCTACAAGCAGATCGATGGCGACAATATGGACGTGATAGCTTTTTTCCGTACCGCGCTGCCGATGGCAAACATCTTTGGTGCCTTGTTTGCTGCCATTCTGCTCGTATTTTTCCCTCTTCAGAGCATCTTTTTCGCGGCGGCAGGCATGTTGTTCCTGTCCCTTTTTTCCGCCGGTACGCTCGAAGACACGAAGAGTGAACGGGAGCTCCGCGCCTGACGGATCGATGCGGGCGTTTCATTTGGCGGATCAGCCAAAAACTGCTACAATAGAAGAGAAATGGGACTACCATTCTTTGTTTAATTATGGCTTACCACATACGTTTAGAGCAATTCGAGGGGCCGCTCGATCTTTTGCTGTCTTTGATCGAGAAAGAAGAGCTCGATATCACGCAGGTGAGTCTGGCGAAAGTCGCCGATCAGTATCTCGAGTATCTCCGGAACGAGACATCCATTTCCCTGGAGCACCTCGCTTCGTTCCTGACTATCGCGGCGCGGCTCATCCTCATCAAATCCCGGGCGCTCTTGCCGATTCTCGAGTGGAGCGATGAAGAGGAGGAATCGATGGATGATCTGGAACTGCGACTGAGAGAATACAAACGTTTCCGTGAGGCGGCCGGCACGCTCGGCGCGCTGTTCGCCCAAAAACGCGTTTCGCACAACCGGGAGAGTTTTTTGGGTACGCAGGTGGTATTCTATCCGCCGAGCGGGCTCACGGCTGCCGATCTGCGCAAGCATTTCACGGATGTGCTGGGAGAGATTCCCGTATTCGACGTATTGCCGGAACAGGCAATGCGTGCGATAGTAACGCTCGAAGAAAAAATTCTCTCTCTCCAGCAGATGCTTGCGGAACGGATCGAGATTTCTTTCTCCGATCTGACCCGTACCGCGATTGACCGCGTCGAAGTGATCATTTCCTTTCTCGCGGTGCTCGAGATGGTGAAACAGCGCATCATTTTCGTGGAGCAGGGGAAGTTTTTCAGCGATATCAGCATTAAGCGTCTCGTGCCATAATACCTATGCCCTCTCTCCATATCGCGGCAGCATTGGAATCCCTCCTTTTCGTCAGCGGCGAACCGCTGTCTTTCGGGCGCCTGGCGAAGACGCTCCGGGCGGACGAGGACGACGTTGCGGCGCATCTCCGGGCGCTTTCGGAAAAGTACGCCCATGACGCGCAGTGCGGGCTGCAGCTTGTCGTCAAGGATCGGAAAGCGATGCTCGCGACGAAACCGGAAAATGCCGCTTTTATCGAATCGCTGACCAAGAGCTCGCTTCAGGAACACTTGAGCAAGCCGGCGCTCGAGGTACTCGCGATCGTCGCGTATCGGACGCCCATCACGCGTGCCGAGATAGAAGCGATCCGCGGCGTGAATTGCAGCTTCACGCTGCGCAACCTGCTCCTGCGGGATCTGATCGAACGGCAAGGCAATCCGGCTGACGCGCGCGGCTATATCTATCTGCCGACGTTCCGGTTTCTCCAGTCGCTCGGCCTGAAGAATGCGGGAGAGTTGCCGGATCATGCGACGCTGTCCCGGGATGCGCGCCTCACAATGATTCTCAACGAGGAAACCATCGAAGCAGAAGGATAAAATAAAGAAACTGAAACAGAATGAAAAAACTGATTCTCTGTATCATCGCAGTCGGTATAGCATACGTTCTCGTAGTCGGGAACAGTGCCGATTTTGCGGCGCGCGGAGAAGGCATGCTGGATTTCTTCACGGGCGAGGAGGGGCGTTTCGCACAGGTAAAGGGTGTCTCCGATATCCCGATGAATATGGAACCATTTGTCAATGAGGATCGCGGTTTTACGCTCAGTTTCGATCCCGAACTCAAGCCGTATGCGCCGCGCCTCAACATCGTGACGGCGCACGCTGCCATCATCCTCGACGCGGACTCCGGCAAGGTACTGTATGAAAATGATGCCGATGAACGGAGGCAGATCGCCTCGCTCACAAAACTCTTTACGGCCACCATCGTGATCGAAAAAATAAAAAATCTGGATGAGTTGGTGACCATCGACGAGGAAGCGATCTATGCCGAAGGCACGCGTGTCGGTTGTCCGCGTTCCGGTTTCTGCGACGGAGAACGTTTCAGGACGGGAGAGCGGGTAACGGTACGCGATATGCTGAAAGCGACGCTTATGAACAGCGCCAATGATGCCGCGATCGCGCTCGGCAAGCACATCGGCGGAACACAAGAGAATTTTGTCAGGATGATGAACGATCGTGCTCGCGAACTCGGTCTGCAGAACACGCATTTCTGCACGCCTTCGGGATTGGAGCCGGACGGACGGGAGAACGAATGCTATTCTTCGGCTCGTGATGTCGCTCTGATCGCGGCGCATGCACTCCGGTACGATATCCTGTGGGAGACGATGCGGCTGGAAAAGACGTTCATCACGTCGTATGACGGGAAATACACCCACGAAATCTTCAACACCGACGAACTGCTCGGGCAGTTTCCCAACCTGATAGGCACGAAAACGGGATTCACGCCGCTCGCCGGATATTCGCTTTTGGCGGTCGCGTCCGATCAGAGCAATCGTCACAAGGTCATCGCCGTCCTGCTCAATGACCCGTATCGCTGGCAGAGCATCCGCTCGATGTTCGATTGGAGCTTCCAGGCCGTCGATTGGAGATAATACGCACTATAGTGCAGGAGAGATAATTTTGAATAGTATATGGATATCCAGATCTCACAGATACAGAATATCCCCATGGTAGTCAATGCGCTGAAAGTCCTTATGACGGGACTGCTCGCGTTTCTGCTCGCGTTTCTGCTCACTCCGCTGTGGACGCATATCCTCTATAAGTACAAGATCGGGATCAGGATAAAAGAGAATTCCGTCGATGGCGAGAAGCTCTCGGTCGTGAACCGGCTGCACGCGAGCAAGGCGGGTACGCCGACGATGGGCGGGGTGATCGTCTGGGTGACGGTAATGCTTCTGGCGCTCGCCTCGCATTATGTGTTTCCGTTCATCGCGCAGTGGACCGATACCAATTTTATCGCGCGTATGGATTTCTTCAAACGTTCCCAGGTGTGGCTGCCGCTCTTCATCCTGGTGACGGCCGGTACGCTCGGGCTGCTCGATGATTATATGAGCGTGCGCGGTTACGGGAGCAACAAAGGCGGCGGCATGCGCTTCGCGTTCCGTTTCTGGTGGCTGTTTCTCATCGCCGGATTCGGATCATGGTGGTTCTATCAGAAACTCGGCTGGGATCAGCTGCATATTCCGGCGGTAGGCGATTTCTCCATCGGTCTGTGGTATATCCCGCTCTTCATCTTCGTCATCATTTTCGCGGCGATCTCCTCGAACGAGACCGACGGCCTGGACGGATTGAACGGGGGCGTCCTCCTGATCGCCTTCAGCTCGTTCGCGCTCATCGCCTTCATGCAGAACCGGATGGATCTCGCGGCGCTGTGCGCGGCCATTTCCGGCGCGCTTCTGGCGTTTCTCTGGTTCAATATCTATCCGGCGCGCTTCTTTATGGGGGATACGGGGGCGATCGCGCTCGGTACCACGCTCGGCGTCGTCGCGATGCTTACGAATTCCGCCCTCGTGCTGTTCATCATCGTCTTCATCTATGTGCTCGAGTCGGGGAGCGTCGCCATCCAGCTCGCGAGCAAGCGTTTCTTCGGGCGCAAGGTATTTCTCGCGGCTCCGCTCCATCATCATTTCGAGGCCAAGGGCTGGCCGGAACCGAAAATCGTGATGCGGGCGTGGGTGTTCACGGCGCTTACCGCCCTCATCGGCGTGACGATCGGGATTTTGGGAATGGGGAAGTAAATGAAACAATATCAAAATCCACATGGCAAATATCAAATGAAGATATATGAGAAAAAAATGATATGTCATTGAAGAGTATCGAAGAAGCGAATTTCGGGGATGAACGCGTTTTAGTGCGGGTGGATTTCAACGTGGAGCTCGATCGGGTGGCGGAGGTGGAGGAACATTTCAGGTTCGATATCGTCAAGAAGACCATCGATCATATCGCCGGATTTTCCGGAGCAAAGATAGCGCTGCTCTGTCATTTCGGCCGCCCACAAGGCGAGCCTCGCCAGAAGGCGGGCCGGCCTGAAGGGAAAAGGGACGAACGGTATTCTGTCGGTCAAATACTGTTCGCCGTGGAGCGTGCGCTCGGCCGGCAGGTGGTGTTCGTCCCGGACTGTATCGGTGATGCGGTACGGACGGCTCTCGCGGCTCTGCCGGCAGGCTCGGTGCTGCTTCTGGAAAACACGCGCTTTTATCCGGGCGAGGAAGGAAACGATCCGGCATTCGCCAAAGCGCTCGCCGAACCGTTCTCGATATTCGTGAACGAGGCGTTCAGCGTCTGTCATCGCGCGCATGCTTCCATCGTCGGTCTGCCGAAATTGCTGCCGTCGTATGCCGGATTCCGCGTCCTCGAGGAGGTGGAGCAGCTGGATCAGGTGAAAGCGTCGCCCGAACATCCGGCCATCGCCATCATCGGAGGCGCGAAGATCGAGACGAAGCTGCCGCTCATCCGGACATTTGAAAAAAACTACGATGCTATCTTGGTAGGGGGGAAGGTGGCCAACGAGGCGATCGACGAGAAGATAGCGTTTTCCGAGAAAGTGCTCCTGCCGCAGGACTTCGATTCTCCGCTCCGTCTCGATATCGGACCGAACACGATCGCGTATTATATCCGGATCATCAGGATGGCCAAGACGATCGTGTGGAACGGACCGATGGGCAAGTTCGAGGAGAAGCCCTATGACATCGGGACGGCGGCCATACTGCAGGCGATCCTCGACAGCGGGGCGTTCGTGGTGATCGGCGGCGGAGAATCTCTCGCCGTCGTGGAGAAAGCCAATGCGATGGGTAGGGTCGGTTTTGTGTCTTCCGGGGGCGGCGCCATGCTCGAGTATCTGGGCGGTCAGGAGCTTCCGGGACTTTCAGCCCTCGAAGCGTGATATACTGAATAAACAGGGTTCAGCGATGAGCGTTTGGGGTTTGTGCAAGGCAAAAGAATTTTCATTTACGAAAAAATATGGCTTTGATAACGGCGGTGCAGGGGAGGGAAATCTTGGATTCGCGGGGCAACCCGACCGTCGAAGTGACGGTCACGCTCGAGGACGGGACGGCCGCCCGGGCGGGAGTGCCTTCAGGCGCTTCAACCGGCGCTTTCGAGGCGGTGGAGCTGCGCGACGGAGATCCGAACCGCTATGGCGGCTTGGGCGTGATGAATGCCGTCGCCCATATCAACGGCGAAATCGCGGAAGCAGTCATCGGCATGGAAGCGGACGATCAAAAAAAAATCGACAAGAAGCTGATCGCGCTCGACGGCACGGAGGGCAAATCCCGTCTGGGCGCGAATGCCATTCTCGGCGTGTCGCTCGCCGTGTGCAGGGCGGCGGCCGTATCCGCAGAGAAGCCGCTGTATCAGCATATCAGTACGCTGCTTTCCAAAAAGAAAAAAAGAACCGCATTTCCGGTACCGGCCTTCAATATCCTCAATGGCGGCAAGCACAGCGACTCGGGACTTTCGGTGCAGGAATTCAAGATCATCCCGTCCGGTATCGCGGGGTACGGAGAGCAGCTGCGCGCCGGCAGCGAGATTTTCCATACGCTGAAAACGCTTCTCGAACAGGGAGGGTTCTCCGTCGGCGTCGGAGACGAGGGCGGATTCGCCCCGCGGCTCGAAAGCCATGCTCAGGCGCTCGAGATGATCGTGCGCGCCATCACGGATGCCGGATACCGTTCCGGAGAACAGGTGTTCATCGGGCTGGATGTCGCGGCGAATTCTTTCTATGACGCGTCCGAAAACCAGTATGCGCTGAAACCGGAAGGCGTATCGCTCTCGCGCGAGAGCCTCATCAATGTCTATCGCGAATGGATACAGAAATATTTCGTCGTGTCCATCGAGGACGGTCTGCACGAGGAAGACTGGCAGGGATGGAAGCTGATGCAGGAAAAGCTCGGCAAAGAGACGGCCGCCTGGAAGAAGCCCATCCTCTTCATCGGCGACGATCTGCTCGTGACCAATGTGAGGCGGTTGGAAAAAGCCATCGCGGAAAATTCCTGTAATGCGGCGCTGATCAAATTGAATCAGATCGGTACGGTGACGGAGACTCTCGCCTGTATGGAGCTCGCGGCGAAGCACGGCATGCAGCGGATGATATCGCACCGCTCCGGCGAGACGACCGATGATTTCATCGCGGATTTTGCCGTGGGTACCGGTGCCGAGTTCATCAAATCCGGATCGCTTTCGCGCGGCGAACGCATCGCGAAATACAATCGCCTGCTGGAGATACGCGAGGAACTGTCAGAAAATAAATAAACACTATGCTCTTTCGCAAAAGATCATACGAAATCATTTGTGTCGGATCGGTGTCCAAGGATATTTTCTTTCCGACGGACGAGGGGACGATCCTTGAGACGCCGGAAGACATCGTTTCCAAAGAAAAGATCGCCTTCGAGCTGGGTGGAAAATACCGCGTCGAGGATCGCTATGAGGCGGTGGGCGGCGTCGCGGCCAATGTCGCTCACGGTCTGACGAAACTCGGTCATCGCGCTGCCTGTTACAGCAAGATAGGAGCGGACGATTTGGGGATGTGGATACTGCATGCATTCAAAGAGGCACGGGTGTCGGCCGACCTCTTGTTCATTGACAAGGACGTGAAAACTGATTTGTCAGCTATCATCGTTCTTACGCAGAACGGCGAACGGACGATCTTTCACAATCGCGATGCCAACGAGCGGCTTGAGATCGTCGACAAAAAATTCGCGTCTGCGAAATGGGTGTTCGTGAGCGCCCTCAACGGCGATTGGCAAAAGAATCTCCGGGCGATACTCGCGCTCAAGGATCAATATGGTTTTTCTCTCGCGTTCAATCCCGGGCAACACAACATCAGGGAAGATGCGCCGTGCGTGCTTGAGGCGGTCGCAGAGACGGACGTGCTCCTCCTGAACAAGGATGAAGCGATCGAGCTCATCATAAATACCCAGAAAGACATCTCTCGCGAACAGCTCGACGATGAGATGTTCCTGCTGAAAGCCCTGCATCCGGCTGGCGCAAAACACATCGGTCTTACTGACGGCAAGCGTGGCGCGTGGGGGTATGATGGCAAAGAGTGCTGGTTTTGCCCGATTCACACCCTTCGCAGCGTCGTTGACAGTACGGGCGCAGGAGATGCTTTCGGATCTGGATTTTTTGCCGCGATACTAGAGGGAGGATCCATCGGTGACGCGCTTCGTTATGGGATAGCAAACAGTGGAAATGTCATCGGCGCCTATGGCGCGATTGCCGGACTGCTTTCGAAAGAAGATATGGGAAGTATCGTAGACAAGATTGTTCCGGAGCGTCTTCATTGAGATCTGCGGGGTGACGAAAGGTGGTGTATAATGAAGTCAATGATGTGCATGTCGTATGGGACTTTTTTCGAAATTGCCATGGCGTCGGGATGCGGATCTCTTGCTCGCGCTCGATATCGGCACCGAGGTGGTCAAGGCCATCATTTTTCGTGTCGATAAGGATCGCAGACGAGGCGTCGTTATAGGAGTCGGCCGCGTCGTGCAGAGAGTCGGCAATATGCAGAGCGGCGCCGTATCGGATATCAGCGGCGTGATCAGCTCTTCGCGCGAAGCGATCCTGCTTGCCAAGGAAAAAGCCGGCGTGAAACGGGTGGAGAAAAGCATCATCGGCATCGCTGGCGAACTCGTCAAAGGAACCACGACGACGGTGCATTATGAGCGCGTCAATCCGGAGATGCACATCGGCATCCCCGAACTCAAGATGATCATCCAGAAGGTCCAGGAGAAAGCCTATCAGCGGATCAAGCGCCAGCTCGCGTGGGAGACGGGACAGGACGATATCGACGTGAAACTCATCAATGCGGCCATCGTCGACGTGCGCATCGACGGCTATCACGTCCTGAACCCCGTGAACTTCCAGGGGCGCGATGTCTCGATGAGCGTTTTCAATGCTTACGCGCCGATGATCCATTTGGGAGCTTTGCAAACGATCGCCGATGAGCTTGATCTCGATCTTCTCTCTATCGCCGCTGAACCGTATGCTGTGGCGCGTTCTATCGAAGTGGAGGATATGCTCGATTTCAGCGCCATTTTCATCGATGTGGGCGGAGGAACGACGGATATCGCCGTGGTGCGCAACGGCGGCCTGGAGGGGACGAAGATGTTCGCGCTCGGCGGGCGGGCGTTCACCAAGCGTTTGGCGCAGGAATTCCATCTGAGTTTCGAGGCGGCCGAACGGATGAAGATCGATTATGCCGGCGGACGCCTGAGCACGGAGGAGAGCGCGCGTATCGCGGCGTTCTACGCCGATGATTGCCGCGTGTGGCTCGGAGGCGTGGAACTCTCTCTTTTGGAATTCGCCGAGACCGATCTTCTGCCGTCGCGTATTTTCCTGTGCGGCGGAGGTTCGGCATTGCCCGGCATCAAGCAGGCTCTCCTTTCTCAGGAATGGGTGCAGAGCCTCCCGTTTTCCAAACAGCCTCAAGTCGGATACCTCCAGCCGCGCGATATCGTTCGTATCATCGATACGACCGGCGAGCTCAACAATCCGCAGGACATTACGCCGATCGGTCTGGCCAACCTGGCGCTGCTGGACCATATCGAAGAGGAGAAGATGCTGTCCAATATCCTGCGCCGCAGTATGGAATCCATCGAAAAAGGCTAGTATCACGCATCAGGCACACCGTGAAACTACGAGATATCGGGAAAGTGTTGTAAAATACAAGGGTGGTAGAAACAATATGCGCTTAATTCTTATCTGAAGCCCTGCTGAGCCAGTATGCCGCAAACTTTCTATATCGATTCCGACGAGGAAATCATTTCGGTCATCGGACGCCTGCGCAAATCTTCCGTAGAGGAGAATGTCTTTGTCTTTCCGAAACGCGCGCTGGTGCTGCAGAGCGTTGTCAACCTGCGCCTTTTTCAGCGCGAGGCGCAGAAAATGGGCAAGAAAATTGTCATCGTCAGCCAGGATGAGGTCGGTATGATGCTCGCACAGAAGGCCGGCATCGAAACGGAAAAATATTCGGAAGATTTTTCCAAGCAAGCATCTCATCTGGAATTGGGTACCGCGGAAAAAGCCGCGGCGGCGGTCCCAGCTATGGCGGCACAAGGCGCTTTGCGTTCCGATGCGATCGGCAGCAGCGATTTTTATTCGGCTCATACTCTGCCGCAGGCGATCGGCGGCGTCTCTGTCCCTGCCTCTGCTCCGGTGCCGTCTGCGGGCGCTTCTCTCCGCGTACGCAACGCGACGCCTGAAAAATTGACCAGTCTGAATTCCAAACGCTTTGAAAAAACGGCGATATCACGGGATGCGACAAGCATTTCTTCCCGAACAGCTCAAGTTGCTTCGGTTTCGCAAGCACAGACAGCACTCTCCCGACCACTCCTTTCTGAACAGAAGAAACCATCTGAACCGGCACGCGATGAGCGTCTGAAAAACTTTTATAGCGGAACGCGCAAAACATCGGCTGTTCCGGTTACCAAGACAAAATCCCAACAAATGGCGGTACTGATCACCGGAAAAAAAGCGCATATGATTTTCCTTATTTTAGGGGGCGTATCGCTTCTTTCGCTCGCCGGCGCGCTTCTCTTCTTTTTTCTTCCGAAAGCGGAAGTCCATGTGACGCCATACAAGATCACACAGACTGCCGATATCGAGCTGGAAGGACGCACGGATATATCTGCGGGTGAAAAAACCATCCCTGTGCGCATTCTCGAAAAAGAGAAAGAAGCCGTTCTTACTGTCGTAACGACCGGCAAATCCGGCGGAACGAACCAAAAAGCTCGCGGTACGGTCGTGATTTACAACAACTACAGCGCGGACTCGCAGCCTCTTGTGGCTACCACTCGTTTGGAAACTCCGGACGGCAAACTGTTTCGCTTGGTGAGCGGCGTGACTGTTCCCGGTATGACGAGTACCGGTGGCGCGAAAGACCCGGGAGCGATCGAGGCTGATGTCATCGCCGATCAGGCAGGTTCGGAATACAATGTTGATGCCACGACATTCACTATTCCCGGTTTCAAGGGCGGGCCGAAATATGAGAAATTCTCTGCCAAATCGACCAAAGCGATGATCGGTGGCGGAAGCGCCGGCGCGTCCGATATTGCCGTAGTCGCCGGAGTCGATCTCGATACGGCAGAACGTGAAGCCAAAGCAAGAGCCAAGGAAGATTTCTTGAATGAGATACGCGAAGAATTGCTCCCGAACGAGAAAATACTCGATGAGCATATCGATATTGCGGCGCTTGTTCCGGCCGCCGTGCCGTCGGTTGGTACGGCAGCGAACGCTTTTGATTATCGCGGTATTTTCAAAGTGAGGGCCTTCGTTTTTTCGGAGCAAGCGGTTCGGGAGAAAATCGAAAATATGGTCGAGAGAGATCTCGGCGGTATCAGGTTCAAACCGATATCCTCAAGTATCACGTATAGCGATTCCGTACCGAACTTTTCCGACAGGATACTCAGTCTCAAGGCGCACGCGCTTGTGACGATGGAATCAGATATTGACCGTGATATGTTGCGAGAGAAGCTCCTCGGTAAAAATAAGGATGGTATCAAACAGGTGCTTGGTGGTTTCCCGGAGGTGAAGAAAATCAATGTGGTTTTCCGTCCGGAGTGGTTCGTGCAAAGCATCCCGAGTTCCGATACCCGCGTTTTCATTCTTGTTGAACCGGGCGAGGAAGGGTAAAGATTCTGCTATCGGATATGAAAAATGACGCCTCTACAAAAGAAGAGCAGGCCCATCGGCAGACGGAGCTGCGCAGTTCGCAAGCGACGCTGTTTTCGCTGCAATCAGACGAGAGCCGATTGAAGCGCAAGCAGAGCGCGCTGCAGGCGGAAATCCATCGGATGAAGATCGAATTCGCCCGTCTCAGGGTGAGCATCGACGAGAAAGAGGCGGCCGCCCGTTCCATGGCGCGGGAACTCGAGCTCATCGCGGAAGAGATTAGCCGCACGAAGAAGCATATGCACAGTCTGTAATATATTTTTCTTATGACCAATGATACTTTTGTCAGGATCGTGCGCGGCGTCGCGGAAGCATACGGACCGCTGCACAGCTCGACGCTTTCCAAGATCACGGCTGCCGCCAGGAAACACGGCGATCCGCTGGATGTTTCCGGAGCGATGGAAGCATTGCGCGCGATATTCGGAAGCACGCTCGACCGCCAGGGATATGCCGCCATCGAGAAGAAGCTTTCCCGTTATTGAGCGCCGACTAACAGATATTCCTCAGAGACTATGCGAACATCGGATATCCGGAAACAATATCTGGAATTTATTCAGCAAAAAGGCCATAGCATCGTCCCTTCGGCGCCGCTCGTGCCGGAAAACGATCCCACGACGCTCTTCACCGGTTCCGGGATGCAGCCGATCATACCCTACCTTCTGGGAGAACCACATCCGCTGGGAAACCGCATTACGGATTCGCAGAAATGTTTCCGCGCTCAGGACATCGAGGAGGTGGGGGACAACCGCCACACCACGTTTTTCGAGATGCTCGGTAACTGGTCGTTTGGCGACCCAGCCTCGCCCGACGGCATCGGCGCGGCGGGTTATTTCAAACAGGAGCAGATCCCATGGATGTGGGAATTCCTGACTGACGAGATAGGCCTTGATCCAGAGAACCTGTATTTCACGTGTTTCCGCGGCAATGAGGCGCTCGGGATCCCTCGTGATACCGAATCGGCCGCGCTGTGGCAGAAACTGTTCGCGACACGGGGCATACAGGCTGGCATCGGAGAGGATTCCGAACGGGACGGCATCCGTGCAGGCGAGAAGATTTTTTATTATTCCGAAAAGAAGAACTGGTGGAGCCGTGCCGGCGTGCCGGAAAATATGCCGGAGGGCGAGCCGGGCGGGCCTGACACGGAGATATTCTGGGATTTCGGTACCAAGCTTGGGTTGCATGAGCGATCAGCATGGAAAGACGATCCCTGCCATGTGAACTGCGATTGCGGCCGATTCATGGAAATCGGCAACAACGTGTTCATGGAGTACCGGAAGACCGCGGACGGTTTCGAGAAGCTTGCGCAGAGGAATGTCGATTTCGGCGGAGGACTCGAGCGGCTCATCGCCGCCCGGCGGAATGATCCAGATATGTTTCTCGGCTATCTTTTCGATGGGCTGCGCAGAAAGATCGAAGAATTGTCTGGGAAAAAGTACGGAGAAGATGAGAAAGACACCTATGCTTTCCGCGTGCTCCTCGACCATCTGCGCGCCGCCGTCTTCCTCATCGCCGACGGCGTCACGCCGTCCAATACCGATCAGGGCTATGTGCTGCGCCGTCTGCTGCGCCGCTCGGTGCGTTTCGCGGATACGCTCGGTATCCCGGCACAGTTATTGTCGCGATGTGTCGTACCGGTTGTTTCGCAGTATCATGACGCCTATTCGTATCTGACAGAAAAACAAGGGGCAATCATCGATGTCATAGATGGCGAAGAGAAGAAGTTCCGCGAGACGCTCGTCCGAGGTATGAAAGAGCTTGAGAAACGTCTGAATGAAAGGGTATGTACCAGAAAGGATGCGTTCGAACTGTTTTCCACGTATGGTTTTCCGTTCGAATTGACACAGGAAATTGCCAAAGAAAAAGGGGCTGTTGTCGATGAAGCGGAGTTCCGTAAGGAGATGGAACAGCATCAGGAACTGTCCCGTTCCGGAGCACAGCAGAAATTCAAGGGAGGATTGGCTGATGCCAGCAAGAAGACGGTGATGCTTCATACCTGTACGCATCTGATGCTGGCCGGTTTGCGCAAATACCTGGGTGAACACGTGCATCAGGCCGGATCGAATATCACCGTGGAGCGTACGCGTTTCGATTTCACGCACAAAGAAAAGGTTTCTCGTGAGGTTTTGGACAAGGTGGAAGCGTATGTGAATAAAGCGATTGCCAATGGCTGTACCGTGACGATCGAACAGATGCCGAAGGAAAAAGCGAGACAAGCCGGTGTCGAGGGGAGTTTTTGGGAAAAATACCCGGAAAAGGTGACGGTTTACCAAGTCACGGCTCCGGACGGTACCGTCTACTCCCAGGAGCTGTGCGGCGGTCCGCACGTGGAAAACACGGGGATGATCGTCGGGCATTTCAAGATCATTAAGGAAGAGGCGTCCTCTGCCGGTGTTCGCCGTATCAAGGCAGTTTTGGAATAAAAATCCAGGTAACCGTGGACTGATAATTTTTAACACTGACAAATAGCCTATGTCTGAAAAAATGTCACCATTAGAACAAAAAGGTGATGGAGTGGAAGAGGTGGTCCCTGCCTATGTGCTTGATAGTGCATTGCAAAAGGCAAATTTCTTAATCCCGGGTGATAGAGACATCAGGGCTGAACTGAGGAAAAAATTGGAAAGCTATACTCATTATGGCGTTATGTTCTTACCAGAAAATGCAAAAGCACGATCAGTTTTGTTAGCCAATATTGCCGCCATTGATGCGTATGATGCTGAATTGCTTAAATTTGCAAAGTAGGTCGCAAGAGACATAGCGGGCCTTATTGCAGTGAGGTTTGACAGGACAGGGGAAAGCCCGTATAGTGGACAAGTATCTAAACGACTATTTTTTGGCATATGATCGCGATTATCAGGACTGGCGGAAAGCAGTACAAGGTTTCCGAAGGGAAAAAAATCAAGATAGAGAAGCTCGAGCAGGCGGTAGGAGACATTGTGAAATTCGAGGTGCTCTTCGTTGGTGATGAGAAAGCTGTACAGATCGGGATGCCGGTTCTGGAAAAAGCCGAGGTCGTTGGCAAAGTGCTCGCGCAGGATCGTCATGACAAGGTGACGGGTATAAAATTCAAACCGAAGAAACGCTATCTGGTACGCTATGGTCACCGTCAGCCATACACCGAAGTGGAGATCACTAAGATTGCAGTGAAGTAGCTGTAGCTATAGAACGAATCCCACACCTTTCTGTAAGGTATTGTCCCTGCAGAAAGGTGTGGGATTTTCTTGCGTGAAAATGTTGAAGGCCCGGGAGAAAGATTCTCTCCTCGGGCCTCTGCGGTGGTGGTTACGCTAACCCAAATAAATGCCGAATCAGTTTCAGCAATTTGTGGAATCCCCCCGTTTTTGAGGCTGCCAGATATCTGGCAGCCTGTTCTTTACGCGCCCTCTCCATCTCGTCCTTTTCGTTCTGAGTGATGGGGAGGTGGCGTGTTGGTGGTACGGTGTTAAATGAAATTAAAGAACGCATCTTGTGTTCTCCAGTGAAGGTATTTATCCGATATTATACCAGTTCCTTGCGATTTGTCAAGGAGGAGATGAGGGTGATCTCGTCGGCGTATTCGATGTCTCCGCCGGTCGCCATGCCGCGTCCGATGCGGGTGACTTTGACTTCGTAGGGCTCGAGCTTCTTTTTCAGGTACAAAGCGGTCAGATCGCCTTCGGTGGTGGGGTTGGTGGCGAGGATGACCTCCTTGATACCGTCGCTTTCGACGCGATGCAGGAGCTCGCTTATGCGCAGATTGCCGCTGTTGTCGTCGCGCCCGCTCTCGAGCAGGCCTCCCAGGACGTGATACAGCCCCTGGTAGGTGCCGGTGCGTTCGATGGCGATGACGTCGAGCGGCTCTTCGACGAGACAGAGCGTGTCGGTCATGCGTTTCGTGTCGCCGCAGATGTGGCAGAGCTCTCCCTCGGCGATGTGGAAGCAGCGAGTGCAGCTTTTCAGGTGGTGGAGCGCTTCAAGGCTTTCGGCGAAGCTTTGGAGTTTGTCTTCGCTTTGTTTGAAAAGATAGAGTACGATACGCTCGGCCATTTTCGGACCGACGGAGGGGAGGGAGGAGAAATGCGCGATAAGCGATTGGAAAACTTTGGGGTAATGCATAAAATTGATCGATACGAATGACTCGAATGAAATCCGAATTATCCGAATTTATTCGTGGCATTCGGATATGATTCGTAGTATTCGGATTGCTTAGCTATGGATTTTTTCGAGCGATTTGAACGTGGTGGAATTCTCGTCGAAGTAGAGCTGTATCTTGCCGACCGGGCCGTTGCGATGCTTGGCGATGAAGACGTCGGCGATGTTCTTGTTCGGCGTGTCCGGCTTCACGCGGTCTTCGCGGTAGAGGAACATCACGACGTCGGCGTCCTGCTCGATGGAACCCGATTCGCGCAAGTCGGAGAGTTTTGGCACCTGATCCTGGCGGGACTCGACGGCGCGGGAGAGCTGCGAGAGGGCGATGACGGGGATGTTGAGTTCGCGCGCGAGCTGTTTGAGGCCGCGGGAGATCTCGGAGATTTCCTGGACGCGGTTGTCGCTGCCTTTCATACTGCGACCTTCCATCAGCTGCAGATAGTCGACGATGATGAGGCCGAGCTTGTGTTCGGCCTGGAGCCGCCGCGCCATCGTGCGCATTTCCAAAATATTGAGCGAACCGGAATCATCGATGAAGATGGGCGCCTCCGACAGCACGCCCATAGCGTCGGAAATGCGCTCGAAGTCGTTGTTGGGGCCTTCGCTTGAGAGTTTGCCGGTACGGAGCTTCCAGAGGTCGACACCGGCCTGGGCGGCGATCATACGATCGACCAGCTGATCGGATCCCATTTCCAGGGAAAAGATGCCCACGGGAACCTTGGAATGGATGCCAACTTGACGGGCGATATCGAGCGCGAGCGTCGTCTTGCCGATCGAGGGACGAGCAGCGATGATCAGGAGATCGGATTTCTGGAGTCCGGCGAGGAGATTGTCGAGATCGGGGAAGTGCGTCTGCACGCCGCGGAACGTGTGATCGCTCTTGTGCAGCTCGTCGATGCGGTTGAAGGCGAGTTCGAGGATGGACTTGATCGGGACGAAATCCTGCTTGATGTATTTCTGGGAAACGGCGAATACTTTCTGTTCGGCCTCATCGAGCAGTTTCTGCACGTCTTCTGATTCGTCATAGCCCATCTCGACGATATCGCTCGCGGCGGAGATGAGGCGGCGGAGCAGGACTTTTTTCTGCACGACTTTCGCGTAGTGGGCGACGTTGGTGGCGGAGGGGACGGAGTTCACGAGCGACGCGAGATAGTTCGATCCGCCGACCTGTTCCAGTTTGCCGCGTTCCTCGAGCTTGTTGGAGAGCGAGAGGACGTCGATCGGCTCGTGATCCTGATAGAGGGCGAGCATCGTCTCGTAGATGAGATTGTGATCATCCTTGTAGAAATCACCGACTTTGAGCAGGTCTGCGATCTTGATGATGGCGTCCTTGTCGAGCATCAGAGAACCGAGGACCGAAGTTTCGGCCTCGAGGTTGTGCGGGGGAACGCGGAGATGTTCAGTCGCTTTGGCCATAGGTATTCCGGTTGTTGAAAGTATTGAACGCAAACCGTATTATACCTGTGGATCCGAAAGAATTCAACTGTACTTGACGGAAGAGAGCAATTGCAGCATAATGCCGAATCTTCGACGGCTCGGCTGTATTTTTTCAGGCTTTTTTCAGACGGAATCCCTCCGGGACGTCTTCCACCTTGTAGCCGCGTTTCTCGATCGCGGCCCGCAGACGATCAGACTCGGTAAAATCCTTGTTTTTTCTGGCTGTCTCACGTTCTTTCGCGAGATGCTCGACTTCTTGCGGGACAGCCGTCTGTTCTACGCGTATGCCAAAAAGAAACAACATCTTGTCGAATACCGAACGCAGCGTCTCACGGTGTATCTGAACTTTTTCATCCAAAAGGATATTGATTTCTTTCGCGTATTCGAGGGCGACCGCCAGCGCTTCCGGAGTATTCAGATCATCGGAGAGCGCTGCGCGGAAACGTTCCAGATACGAGGCGCCGTCGAAAGCGCTGTCCTGGTTCTCTCTATCCGGCATATCTTCCAAACGCGTGATCGCGCCGAAGAGCGCCTCCCTGTTCTTCTTCGCCTGTTCGAGTGCTCCCCAGGTGAAATTCATCTGGCTGCGATAGTGGGCGCCGAGCAGGAGCATCCGCAGATCCATCGGCGAAAGTCCCCGTTCGACGACATCTTCCAGCGTGTAGAAATTTCCTTTGGATTTGGACATTTTCTCACCGTTCACCAGTATATGGCGGGTATGCAGGAAATAGCGGACGAACGGCTTGCCGGTAACGCCCTCGGACTGGACGATCTCCGCCTCGTGATGAGGGAAAATATTGTCCTCGCCGCCGGTGTGGATATCGAGCGTGTCCCCCAGATATTCCATGCTCATCGCGGAACATTCGATATGCCAGCCGGGATATCCTTCGCTCCAGGGTGACGGCCAGCGCATCAGGTGTTCCTTTGGCGCCTTGAGCCAGAGTGCGAAATCCCACGGATTTTTTTTGTCCGGATGTTCTTCGAGGCGCGCACCGACCTTCAAATTCTCCAGTGTATTGCCGGAGAGCTTGCCGTAGTCGGGAAACGTGGTGACATCGAGGAAGACGTTGCCGTTTTTCTCGTACGCGTGTCCGCTTGCGATGAGCTCCGCAATCAGCTTGATCATCTGCTTCACGTGAGCTGTGGCGCGGGGGAAATAATGTGCGGGCAGGATATTCATCGCTTGCTCCGTCTGATGGAAATATTCCTCGTAGAAAGAAGTGATTTCCGCCGGCGTTTTTTTCTCCGCCTTGGCCTTTTTCTCGATCTTGTCTTCACCCGAATCTCCTTGGGCCGCGTCGTCATCCGTCAAGTGGCCGACATCGGTGATGTTCTTGATGAGACGCACTTCGTAGCCCGCATCTTCGAGGACGCGACGCAGGGTATCGGCGAACAGGTAGGCGCGGATATTGCCGATATGGATGTAGCCGTACACGGTCGGACCGCAGACATACATCCCGACCTTGCCGGGATTGAGCGGTTCAAATGTTTCTTTGCGCTTCGTGAGCGTGTTGTACAAGACGATCATAGAGGTATCTCGAGCATATCAGGGACTAGGGGCGTTCTGCAAGCATCGATTTTTTCGGAATGCGCACCATCTTCACGCCTGGCGGCAGGGGGTTGCCAGGCGAAAGGACGGCTGGATTGTAGGCGCGTAGGACATCGGTGCTGGTATTGTTGTCCCGGGCGATTTTTTCGAGAGTCGGAGCCTGGCTGGAAGCCCCGATGGTGATTTTCTGTCCGATCGTCAAGGCGCCGGTACTGCCTAATTTGTTTTCAGTCATTATAGTCTGTCGCAAGGCCGCCTCTGTGACACCGAGATGTTTGCTATATTTTCGTGCAAGAAAGTAGAGGGTTTCTTTCTGCGCCACGGTATGTACGAGGGTGATACGCTGGTCTTGTTTGATCGGGATCTCGGCAAAATTCAGTTTCTTGCCAGTGGCGAATTTTGTCTCCAGACCGAGGGCTTTGATGACATCGATGATCGCGTAGAGTTTGGCGGGGTAATTGATGTTTTCGTTGTGGTTGCGGAGCGCATGACGTATCATGGCGATACGATTTTTTTCAGAAAGCGGAATACGGAGCTTCTGATTCGCCTTGAGCGCCGGATCTTTCAGTCCGTTGGCTTGCATCAGTGTTTCTGTCGTGATGGCATAGCGTTTCGCGATAGCGGCAATGGTTTCTTTCGGGCGTGCCGTATGTTTTTGTGACGAATGTTTTTTGATAGCTGTGGCGATGATATTATTGATCTGTGTTTCGACGAATGAAAGATAATCACCGGTAGAGCGGGCTTGTTTCGGCGTGACTTTCGCGTATCGCCAGGGATAGGTGCCATTGTAGCCGCTGATAGCGAGATAGAGAGCGCCGTTTGCCTTGTCATATCGAAGTGTGGTCTGCGGATCGCCACCGAAGTTCTTGTAGTTGTCAGCGAGCAGTTTGGCACAGGCAGAAGCGCTTTTTATCGGATCGATGCGTTCATCATAGGCTGGCGTGATCGTGAGATTGGCCGGATGTTTGCGGGCTGTTTTTTCCATAAATTGATATGGCCCCTTGGCGCCGGAACGGGACCTCGCATGGAGTTGAAAATGTGATTCCGCAACAGAGAGATATGCGAATTCTTCCGGCAGATTATTCTCACGGAAGGCGTGTTGTATATCTTCGAGCCAGGGTTGCATCCGCTCGAGTCCGTTCAGCATATCCTCATGACGTGCTCCGCCGGGAGAATATTCCCTGTGCCATTTCTGATAGATGGCCTCAATGGTCTTTTTGTCGATAGTCACATGGTCGGAATGTTCCAACTGCTGTGACAGCGTCTCGGCGATGACATCATCATCGGTCTGCTGGAGCAGGCCTTGTTCCGGAGTCGCAGTGACTTCCTCATCCGGCTTAACAGGGGTTTCTTGCTCGGATGTTCGTGGAGACGGTTCTTTTTGTACGCCGGAGAGTTGTTCCAAACGTGAACCGTATTTCAATAAGCCGGTCGTCGCGAGCGCTCCGGCTGCAATGCTGCCAAGAAAAAGTCGACGACCTGGATTTGGTGGCTTTTCCATATCAGAGCCATTTTTTGATTCTGAAGATCGTGATCGTTATGAGGGAGAGGAATACCATGAAAGCGGAATGGATCCAGAAAGCGTAGGGGTTGTGACCGAACGGGATCTGCGCGCTCATCGCGAGCATGTTCGAATATACCGTCATCGGAAGCAGGATGGCCGAGAAGATCGTGAGCACCTTCATCGTGAGATCGAGCTTGTTGGAGAGGAGGGAATTGTTGGTGGCTTCGAGCGCCTCGATGGTTTCTTTCTGACTCTCGAGGATGTTCCAGAGACGGATATTGGTGCCGATCAGGTCCTGAAAGTAAATCTTGATTTCCTGGGGAACGAACGGGTGTTCTTTCTGGATGATTGATTCGAGTATCGAGCGCTGCGGTTTCAGGGTGCGGCGGAAATTGAGGATGTCGCGCTTGAGGACGGATATCTCAAACACCATCTCTTTTTCTTTTTCCGCGAATACCTGGGTTTCGATGGCATCCAATTTCTGACTGATGTGGTTGAGACGGGGGAAGCAGGAATTGAGCAGTATTTCCAGTATATTGTGCAGCAGGTGCGCGGGCGTCATGTTGAGAGAATGACGACGTTTGCCCTCGCTCTTTTCCAGATCCTCGAAGAATTTGGTGAGCTGGTAGATATCCTGCCGATGGCTCGTGATGAGATGATCGCTCGTTAGTATGATGTCGAGTTCGCCCGGATAGGTCGTCCGGTGTTTCACGTCGAAGAGGGGAATATGCACGGAAAAGAACAGACAGCTGTCGTACTGTACCACCTTGGGCTGATACGTTGGCGTGACGAGCTCCTCTATCGCGAGCGGATGGATATTGAAATTCTCCTGCAGGTAGGTGATATCGTCATCCTGCGGGTCTTCGAAATCAATCCACGAAACATTTTTGTGTTTGATGATTTTCATCGGGGTATGTTTGTTTTTCCGTGCCGTAGTATCTATGATTTGCCTTGAGTATAGCAGTAACGCTCCTGATTGACAAAATTGTTTTATCGGGGTATACTTTCTCGCATGAAACGGATGATC
>JBBTWT010000041.1:0-28482 GCA_038078615.1 Patescibacteria group bacterium
GAAACCCGATGAAGTGATTAATCAACTCGTTGCGTTAGAAGTTTGAAACCAAGCTCAAAAATTTTTGTGCGTATCGGGCGACAGCCGCCACTTGCGCGCTTCATCAAACAAAAAGACAAGCGCGGTAAATGAGAGCGCGATCATCCAATCAAAACCGTCCGTTGGCGCCATCCCCAGCAAGGAACGCAGTGCCGGTATTTCCGTAAACGCAAAAATCATACCGACCGATATCCCCACCCCAACGAAGATCCATGGGTTTGAGAAGAACGGCATGTGAAAAAACGATCGGGTCTCACTCCGCAACTGCAAGAGATTGGCCATCTGCGTGAGAGCGAGGGTCAGATAGGTCGCCGTTGTCGCATGCAGATACAAAGCATCATCAAAATCAACAGACATCCCATACGTCCACCCTCCACGGACCAGTACCAACAGGAACGCCGTCACCCCGCCGATCGCCATGATGGCTCCGATGGAGAGAATCCGGATTATCCCCCGCTTGTCAATAATCCGGCGCTTCGCGACAGGCGCGGTCGTCTTCTCTCCCGGCTCTTCCGGTTCCACGCCGAGCGCGAACGACGGGAACACATCGGTTGCGAGGTCAATCGAAAGAATCTGCACCGCCGTCATCGGAGAAGGAATGTGGAGGAGAAAACCGAGAAGAATCGTAAAAAGCTCGCTCGCATTGGAGGTAAAGACATACTGTGAAAACTTTCGAAGATTCATAAATATCCGCCGCCCTTCCCGGATGGCCCGCACGATCGAGGCGAGATGATCATCCAGAAGAACCATATCCGCCGCGTCTTTGGAAACATCGGTGCCCGTGATACCCATTGCTACCCCTATATTCGCTTTCTTGAGGGCGAGAGCGTCATTGACACCGTCGCCCGTCATCGCGATCACTTCTCCGGCCGTCTGCAACACCGACGCGAGACGCAGTTTCTGCTCAGGGGCGATGCGCGCGAAGATAGACCCTTCCCGTGCGTGAACAACAATGTCTTGGTCAGAAAGCGTGTCAAAAACAACTCCATTGACAACCGGCATCTTCTCACCCGCCAAACCAACGCTTTCAGCAATCGCGAAAGCCGTCTTCTCATAATCTCCCGTAACCATCACCACCCTCACGCCAAGCTTGCGACATTCCAGAATGGCTTCACGAATGCCTTCGCGTGGCGGATCAATCATGGCCATCATTCCAACCCATGTGAGCCCACGTTCCATTTCGTCCTGATATTGACTTTCTGGAATGCCATCGAGATCCCGGTAGGCGAACGCGAGCACTCTGAGCGCCTGCGATGACAATGCATCGTAGAGCGCTTTGATCCGTTCTTTATCCTTGACGGTAAAAGATTTGCGCACACCGCCTTCCAGCCACTCATCCGACAGCCCAAGCAGCGTATCCGGAGACCCTTTCACATACGCGCGTGTCTCGTCATTCATATACACCACGCTCATACACCGGCGTTCCGAGGAAAAAGGGTTTTCCGCCACCTTGTGAAAACCGACTTCAAAAAAATCCGGGCGCGGATTGTATTTGCGCGCAGCCACGATGATAGCGCCTTCGGTGGGATCCCCTATCACGGTATAACGATCATCTTTCTTGAACAGTGAAGCGTCATTGGCAAGCACGCCGACACGAAACAACATTTCCGCTCCGAAAATTTCTGTCGGATTTACCAATTGCCCGTCCCGCAGAAAATCTCCTCTCGGATCATAGCCGACACCGCTCAACGCATACGTATCCGTCCCCAGCACGATTTTGGTCACTGAAAGTTCGTTTTTCGTCATCGTTCCCGTTTTGTCGGAACATACGATAGACACCGACCCCAGCGTTTCAACGGCAGAGAGCCGTTTTGCCAGAACATTGTGTCCCAAGAGACGCTTCATTCCGAGAGCAAAAGCAACCGAAACCGCGGCAGGCAACCCCTCCGGCACGACAGACACCGCGAGCGCGAGCCCCAAGAGAAAACTTTCATACAGGGAAACGTCCTGATACCGCGCGATCATAACGACGACCCCTCCGATAGCGACAGAGAGCAAGGCGATACTCCGGGCAAAACGCGTCATTTTCTTCTGAAGCGGCGTCGGTTCCTGTACAATTTCATGGGTCAGGTTGGCCATCCGTCCGAGTTCTGTCCGCATACCGGTCGCTGCTACCAAAATGCGAGCCTCGCCGGATACGGCAGACTCTCCCATAAACACCATATTTTCGATATCGCTATGCGCCACTATGCCACTCATCGCGCCTGGATGCCGATTTTCAGGCACTGATTCTCCGCTGAAAATGAAACTGTTAACCTTGAAATTGTACGCTTCAAGCACATAACCATCCGCCGGGATACTGGCTCCGGCATCCACATACACGACATCTCCCGGAACAAGTTCGGAAACCGGAATGTTGCGTTTCTCACCGTTGCGAAACACGGTCGTGGCATCCGCGACAAAGCGCGAAAGTCGCTCGATAACCCGTTCCGCTTTGTACTCCTGAATAAAGCCGATGATAGTGTTCACCAAGATAATGATTGCGATGATCAAGGTGTCGCGCAACTCTCCGAGCAAAAGAGCAAATGTCCCGGCCGCGCCGAGGATCCAGGCAAAGACATCGTTAAACTGCTTCCCCAGCAGTTTCAGTGCTCTGTATTTCCGCTTGCGCTCAATGATATTTGCCCCGTATTCTGCGAGCCGTTCCTTCGCCTCACTGTCAGAAAGGCCGGCTGCCGAACTTCTCAGTCTGGTCGTTGCTCCCGCCGGGGAAAGCTGATAGATGGGTTGTAATGATGCTGGATTCATACGGTGCATTCACGAAGGAGCTCCATCAGCTTCATATAGAAGCGCAGGTTGTGAAGCGAGGCGAGGCGGCCGGCGAGCGGTTCGCCGACGGCGAAGAGATGGCGCAGATAGGCGCGCGTGTAGCGCGTGCACAAGAGACAATCGCAACTCGGATCGACCGGCGAAAAATCTTCTTTGAACCGCTCGTTCTGGATGTTTATCGTCTGATAAAAATTCTTCCACTCCTCATTTTGAAATTGGAAACCTGCCCGCCCGGCAGGCGGGTTGGAAATTGGAAATTCCGATTGTTCATTCCATATGAACAGGCGCCCATGCCTCCCTTCGCGTGTCGGAATGACGCAATCGAACATATCCATTCCGGCATTCACGGCCATGACAAGCTCTTCAGGCTTCCCAAGTCCCATCAGATAGCGCGGCTTGTCTTCGGGGAGATGCGGTACCGTCCACGCCAGGATATCCGGCAATGTCTCGCGCGGCTCTCCCACCGCCACGCCGCCGATCGCGTACCCGTCCCAGCCCGAGGCTGGTCCGCCGAGGCCAGCGAAATCCAACCCGGATAATTGCTTCGCTGATTCAATACGGAGATCCTGATATATCGAACCCTGAACGATGCAAAATAGAAGGGGCCTGCCACTGGCGTACTTTTCACCATGCTCTTTTATTTTTTTATAGAAATGCTCAAACGCGCGACGTGCCCAGCGCGACGTCCGTTCCAGGGAAGCGAGCGCATACTCCCGCGTGCACGGATACGGCGGACACTCATCGAGCACCATGATGATGTCGGAGCCGAGATCGAGCTGGATATCGATGGAGATTTCCGGACTGAGAAAATGCCGATTGCCGTTAGTATAATCGACAAACTCAACGCCTTCTTCTGTAATCCTTACGTTACTTTTAGGGCTCGCGCACCCGCCCGCATCGCTACGCCCGCCAGCAACGCTGTTAGCGTAGCTACTGCGGGCTGGCGAAGCGTTGCGGGCTGGGCCGAGAGAAAACACCTGGAAACCGCCCGAATCGGTGAGTATCGGCCCTGTCCAGTCCATAAAGCGGTGCAGACCCCCGGCACGCGCGATAAGCTCCGACCCGGGGCGCAGCCACAGGTGATAGGTATTGCCGAGCACGATCTCCGCTCCGAGCGCGCGCACCTCGTCCGGCGCGATGTGTTTCACGGCTCCTCTGGTCGCGATAGGCATAAAAAAGGGAGTATGGATACCCCCTGATTTCGTGACCAGTGTTCCGACACGACGCTTGCCGATACTTTTTTCCTGTCTCCACGCTGGCATATCATTCATTTCATCATTCGGCGGGCTGGACATCGCTACCGGCAGACTTGTATTTCTCATCCGTATCCGTTTGGAGAAAACTATTCTGTTCGCCTCTTTCGACGCGGATATCCTGATTAGTGAAGGTATCCTTGGCGGTGAAGGTGGAACTCTCGACAAGAATGAGCGGCTTGTTCGCCTGATTCGCGCTCGGTATCGTCGAGATTTGGAATATGAGTTCGCGCGGCGTATTTTTGGTCGCGGCAAAGGTTCCCAATTCCCAGATCAGCTCGTTCGTACGCTCATTGAACACGACCGTTTCTCCTGCCGGAGCGAATTTCCCGCTGTACCGGATACCGGTCGGAAATATGGTCGAGATACGCGCTTGTTTGAGATCATTCGAGGAGTTGGTAACTTTCAGGCGCAGCGTATAACTCGTCTCCTGCCCGACTTTCGGCGGAATAGGCCCGCTATTGGGAAACACGTTGTCAGTATAGAATGGTACGATGTCCACGCCGACCAAGGCGTTGAGTTTCACGTACAGCGTGTTACTGCCGATGATCTTGTTCGATCCGATAGGCGTGGGGATATCGGGGCTGTCGATCTTGGCGACGGATCTGACGGAAAGATTCTTTCCGCTCGCAGCAATGGATGCCAACACAGGAACAGAAAAGCTTATTTCACCTCCCGCTCCCTGTTCAAGCCTGCCAAGACTCGGAATATCGGAAGCCTTCCAGACTATCGTTTTGCGCGCGGCATCATACGCGCCGTTTTTCAGCAAAAGCCGACTCATATCGAGAGACGACGGATCGATTTCTACCGTGATGATGGTGTCACGTACGCCGACATTGCCGTCATTCCTATAGCGGATCACGTAGTGCAGAACATCGCCGGGATTCAGCGCGATGTCTGTCAATCCATTGACTGTCTGAGAAATAGAAAGTGGCGAGGCGACAACGCGTGTCTGACGTTCGTTTTCCGCATACGCTACGAATTTCCCATCGCCCTGAAAAAACCCGATCATGCCACGGACACGCTTGCGCTCTTCACGCGCGCCGGAAAGAACCCCGCGCGCTATGATCTTTCCATCGGCACGCGCGTTGAGATTGCCGACGTACCAGATCGATTCCCCTTCCGAAGGCTTGGGCTCCGCGCTGACAAAGTAAAACCCTTCCGGGTATACCAGTTTCACGCGCAGATTGGAAAACTGCTCGTCGCTCTTGTTTCCGTAATCAACGACGTATTCGACATCTTGGCCCGTCGCCAGCTCAAGCGGAGCGGTTATTTCAAATGAAAGCGCCGAGGAAGCCACATTCACGCCAAATTGCGTTGTCGTTTCAAAAACAGTCTCCAGGTTTTTCGGCGTATAGCGCAGCGTTACCTTGAAAAACACAAGATCTCCTTTGGATCCGTAAAATTTCCCCGTGATCGGCACTGTCCCTCGGGCATTCGCTTTGATTTTTCCGAGAGGTATTTCCGCAAGAGCGCCATCTAACCGCATCGTGCTTCCGGCCTGCAAACGGAATGATTCCGGATATGAGAGGATGAGAGTGGCATCGTTCAGCGCCGCCCAGTTGTTGTTGTCATACACAACAGTAAAAGTCGTGTCTTCGGCGCTCGCGACATTCTTCGGGCCGGTTACGGAGACAAGGACGCGCTCTTCGCTAAAGAGCATCGAGCGCACCTTGAAAATAAGTCCCCCGAGCAATATGAGCCCGGCAATGCTGCCTAAAACGATAGCGATATTCTTCCGGCGCATGCGCGTTTCGGCATCGGCAAGCTTGAATCTCTGTATGAGCGATGGTTTTTCCACCAGCTTTTGCCATTCTTCCGTTTTCTCAAATTGCGACTCCAGAACCGGATCAGCCGCGCCCTGTCCGGGGTTGAAAGGCGTGCGCTGCTCCGCCCGATCGAGATGCACGTCGCGCCCATGCAATTTTTCACTCAGTTCCTCAATGCCCATATCTATACATATGAAAACGTTTGTTTCCCTGCTCCAATTCTACCAGAAATGCGACATCCCTACAATCTGCACCGAAGAATCAAGAATTACGGATCGAGGCTCTGACAAAAGAAGGCTTGTAATCGGTGATTCCTGATCCTTCATTCTCAATTCTTTTTCAATGTCCGATCCACCGGAAAAACCGCATCGCGATCTGCCGCGCCTCTCGCAACTCTCGCGGTTCCGCCTGCACGCGCGCCAAAGTCTCCAGACGATTGCCGAGAAAAAGACGGATGAGCTTGATGGCATTCTCGCTCACCGGGAAAGCGTTCTCCCTATCGCGAGAATGCTCACCGGCGAGGATACCGCCGGCGCTCGGGCTGAAAAAATGCTGTTCGCCTTTCTTCAGCCTCTCCCCCGATACGGCGCAGACACCGGTCTCGATCTCATACCCCAGATGCGCGAAGAGCTGGAACCAGAAACCTTCCGTAAGCAAGAGCACTTTTTCTTTTTTGTTTTCCCTGACCAGATCATCGGCGAGCGTCAGGTACGTCGCGAGCAGGGCGAAGAGCTCCGCATCCGGCTCGTCCCATTCCACCAGCCGCTCGAACATACTCACGGTTTCCAGCACGCGCTTCAGGATATCCATGTCGGTACGCAAGTGGAGGAAGTTCTTTTCCGCCACCGCTCCGGCGATCCTGCCCGTCCCGCGACCCTTCGCCACGATCACCAGTCCCTGCATCAAAGTCTCGAGCTGGCCGGCGAGTTTCGCCTCCGATTTGCGCACGCCCTTCGCCACGAGCTGCACCTTGCCCTGCTCCGCCGTATACAGCGTATACAGGCGATCGGTTTCCCCGACCTCTTTCTTCCTCAAAACGATAGCGGTATAGCGGAGTTCCATGTTTCAGAATAAAAATGAAAAAATCAAATATTAAAAACTTCCTTATTTCTGATTTCCTTTACAATTAGGTCAACAACTTCTTGATACGTGTGGACAGGGAGATTCAGTTCAGTAAGTTTCACAAGCCGCGTCTCCATCGTTGCTGTACGGTCATGAGTGTCTATGGGAGAAACGGGAATATCAAATGGACTCAAGATATCTCTCGCAACATCATATCGTGATACCAAATCCACTGATGCGATAGGAATAATCTCATTTTTAATATTTCTATCAAGAACAATTTTAATAACTTCTGATATGTGGCCAATCCAAGTAGGCTGAAACTTCCACGAGGTATCATACTCCGCCTTTTTTGTTCCGTCTAAATTCCTCAACAATCTATTGAAAGGACGATCATTGGAGGTATTCGGGCTGTACCCAAGAATCAAGGAAGGCTGAAGGATAATCCAGCCTGCCTGCGTCATCTTCACTATCTCCTCTGAATGTCTTTTTGTTTCACTATATACGTTCATCGGTTGTAGAGCGGCGAACGACGAAATGTATATCACTTTTGCTTGTATCTCATTGGCTGCATCGACTATATACCTCGTGCTCAGCTCATTCAACTCCCGCGCCTTTTCTTCATTCTTTTCACACCACGTCGAACTTGCATTGTTTGCGGCATGAATGATGACGTCCGGACGAGTCTTCTCTATAATCATGTGCACCTCGTCTGTTCGTGTAATATCCACTCGAACGAACACGTCGGACAACCTATTGGATGAGTATGTCCCTGTAACTTCAAAATCTTTTTTCAAATCCACGTACAGTCGCGCTCCCACATAACTACTTGCACCAAGAAGAAGTATTTTCATAGTTTTTCAGTTAACGTTTCAATGAGAATGTGAAGTCTTCATCTTCGATTTTCACCGTCTCCGTATATTCAGCATCGGTGAGGTCGCCATGGGTAGGATCTGTTGTCGCCAAGATTTCTTTTTGAATCATTTCTTTCAGCTCCGCGTTCGCAAAAACTTTTTCTTTGCCATTGTAACCGAGCATAATACGATCTTCCACGCTGAACCCGGCTTTCTTTCGCCCCTCCTGGATAGCCCGAATGATTTCCCTCGCCCCACCTTCGAGTTTGAGTTCTGGGGTGAGAGTAATTTTAAGCGCAACTACTTCGTTCCCTGATGTCTTTTCAGTAACGTACTCTAAATCATTTAAGATCCCACTATCATTCGTCACTGTTTTAACATTCAATGCTTTTGCAATAATAGCAACCCATTCCGAGTCTAGATTTTGCCAAGCTGGTAGAACGAGTACTTCCAATGGTTGCCTGAGATTCTTTTTTGTAATAGCCCGTAGCCTTAACCCAACACTTACTGATTCTCGGGCCATTCTCATATGCTCAATCAGTCCGCTCGTCTGGTCATTATCGAGCCACGGAATAACTTCCGGCCAATCGGCCAGATGTACCGATTCCTTCCCTGTTAGATTGCGATATATTTCTTCAGAAAGAAAAGGAGTAAATGGCGCCATTAACTTTGAGAGATCCCTCAAAATCGTATACAGCACTTGATACGCTTGTTCTTTATCAGAATCGTTCTCATTTTTCCAGAACCGATCCCTATTTTCTCGAATGTACCAATTTGAAAGATTATCTATAAACGCTTCTATCTTTTTTGTCGATCCATAGACATCATATGCATCCAAAGCTTTTGTCACTTCCTTCACTAACTCTTGAAGTTCAGCTAAAATCCATCGATCATAGATTTTTTTAGGTGACTCTTCGAGCTCCTTTGGCTCCCACTTATCAATCGACACGTACGTCACAAAAAACGAGTACGAATTCCACAACATCCGAAACACGCGATTCTGCACATCGCGCATACCCTTTATATCGAAACGTTTCGGCAATCCCGGCTGATTGATGGAAAACAACATCCAGCGGAGCGGATCAGCGCCGAATTCCTCGAACATCTGGAACGGGTCGATGACGTTACCTTTCGATTTCGACATCTTCTTCCCCTGGGCGTCGAGTATGTGGCCGAGACAGATGACATTCTTATAGGCATTGCCAGCGTGTACCTTGCCGGATTGATTGAGGAGCGTCGCGATGGCATGAAGCGTATAGAACCACCCGCGAGTCTGATCGATTGCTTCACAGATATAATCCGCAGGAAAATATTTTCCTGTTTCGATGTTCTTTTTGGCTTCCTGTTCCACTGTATGAGGATAACCAAACTGCGCGAGAGGCATAGCGCCCGAATCAAACCACACGTCCAAGACTTCCGGCGTCCGTCTCATCGTCCCGCCGCATTCGCACGCAAAAGTCGCATCATCGATATACGGTTTATGCACATCTTCCAGGGTTTTTCCGGAAAGTTTTGTCAATTCACCGATCGAAGAAATCACTTTTCGTGCATCGCATTTCTCACATTCCCAGATCGGAAGCGGCGTTCCCCAATACCGCTCGCGCGAAATCGCCCAATCCTTCGCACCGCGCAACCATTCACCGAAACGCCCTTCTTTGGTATGCTCCGGTACCCAAGTGATTTTCTCATTGTTCTCCACGAGCGCATCGCGCACTTCGCTCATCCGGATGAACCATGACGGCTTGGCATAATAGATGAGCGGCGTATCGCAGCGCCAACAAAAAGGATATTCGTGCTCATACATCTCTTCTTTGAAAAACAAATTCCGTTTTTTCAGATCTTCGATGATCAGATCATCGACCGCGTAACGATTCTTGTCGTTCTTTTTCTTGACCGGGATTCCCTCCCCGGGCAATCCGAGTCCTTTTGACAAAGTCCCGTCCGCTTCGACTGTCAGCAGTGTCGGTAGATCATTTTCCTTGCCAACGTTGGCATCATCCTCTCCGAATGCCGGCGCGATATGCACAACGCCCGTACCATCCTCCGTCGTCACGAAATCCGCCGCATAAATCTTATAGGCATTATGCCAATTAAGAGCTTCCAAAAAAAACTTTCGGTCGTCTTCCGTATTTGGAAATTCGTTTACCGGCAGGGTATCACTCGAGAAAAATTTCCACTCTGCAAACTTCTCCGGTTCATTATTTTGAATCTGGTCGATATTTCCAATTTCAAGAAGGTAACAAAACAGATTGTGATCTTTCGAATAACCCTGATAACTACCAAGATATTTTTTGATCTTGTAACTTTCAATATTACATTCTTCTTTTAATTCACGTCGAATAGCATCCTCCATCGTTTCACCAATTTCCGCCTTCCCCCCAGGGGCAATCCAGAAATCCCTGTCCACGCTTGTATCCTTAGTATAATTCCTATACCCCAACAACACCTCTCCTTTTCCATTGAAAACTGCCAGCACCACAACATCTTTTTCCCCATTATCAACTTTCCTTTTTCGAAGCAAATCTTTATTGGTATCTAAATAATGATCAAAAAGTGGTTTGTATGATCTTCCAACCAACTCATTGCTGGTTATCTCTTTTTCAATCTGAAATTCCTTGCCAGCGAAAACTTTTTCTGCAAGCTCCTTGGCAATAATATATTTTGTCCCATCGCTTACAACTTTCATATACTGAATATCTTTTCCAACCGCCAAGGCAACATTCCCTGGCAGCGTCCACGGCGTTGTCGTCCATGCAAGAAGATATGTTCCTGGTTCATCAGTCAATTCAAATTTTGCAACTACCGAATTATCCTTCACAGTCTGATAGCCTTGCGCGACTTCATGCGACGACAAGGTTGTCCCGCAACGATAGCAGTACGGCACGACTTTGTGTCCTTTATAGAGAAAGCTCTCGCCTTTCGCGTTTTTTAGTTCCGCAATCTGCGCGAGCTGCCACCAGACAGATTCGATGTATTCATTTTCATACGTCACATAGGGGTGCTCCATATCCACCCAATACCCCATCCGCTTGGTCATCTTCTCCCAGAGATCGCGGTACTCCCAGACAGACTTTTTGCACTCTTCATTGAATCTGATGATGCTCGCGCGCGCTTCGCCCGGTACGATATTCTCGATATCCTGCTTGTTTTTGAGGCCAAGCCCCTTCTCCACCTGGAGCTCCACTGGAAGCCCGTGCGTGTCCCAACCGGCCTTGCGCTCCACATGGTAACCCTTCATCGTCTTGTAGCGCGGGATGATGTCTTTGAACGCGCGCGCCAACACATGATGTAATCCCGGCTTGCCGTTGGCCGTCGGCGGACCTTCGTAGAAAATAAAATCTCCCTGTGGTGAATCTTTTTTTAGTGATTTCTCGAAAATCTTGTGCTCGTCCCAAAACGTGAGTATCTCCTCCTCCATCTTCGGAAAATTCACCTGCGATTCGACTTTTTTGAATGACATAAGGATTATTGTAAATATTTTTCCGCTCTCTTGAGAATCTCTGATTCATCAAGGTCTGTTCTTTCATATCTTGTCTGTTGCTCTTGCATCTTCAAAATAAGGAAATCGATCGGTTGCCACTGAATGATACTGACTTTTTCATCGTCATCAAGTGCTCGCTCACTAATGTCAAAGTTTTTCAGTTTTATAAGAAAATACACCGTTGTTTTTTCAATCCATGCATCTTTTCGGGAAAACTTCGTCACCAACGTCCCTATAAATTTTTGAATCTCCCCAGTCGCTCCAAATTCTTCTTGAATGCCTCGCAAGACAGCATGCTCCAGGCTCTCTTTTTTCTCAACGGTCTCTCTCATCAAAATATAAAAATTGTCCAAAGGATAATCATGATCGTTCTTGCCAAAAGCAACGGGATCCTTGAAATAATGGCATGCTACCTGTTTTTTGTCATCATAAAGAACTGCTCCAACAGAAAGATGATATGGGGCTTCTTTGGTATCCTTGAAAAAACTATCAGCCATATATAAATAAAAAATCTTAATGCCCCTCGTCCTTCACGACCTGACCATTTTCCAAACGCTTGAGACCGTATTGCTTGAGTAGCTCGCCTTCAATAGTATCATTTTTCCTGAACTGCTGTTCCTGTAACTGAAACATATCACGACTCGGCAAAGAACGCTCGCTTTCCATCTTAGTAAGCAGTGACTTTTGCAGTTTATCAAAGAGAAAATTAAGCTCTCTGCAGTGAAGTTTCAGCCGGACAACTGGCGGTAAAGTTTCTGTAACCGGATAAAACCGCAGCATCTCAATATTGATTCCTTTCAGTCCCTTTTCACCCATTATACCCCTTATGCCCATCAATTCAGGATACATCCCTTTGCATATGTCATCACAATCTTCTTCCAATTCAGAGTTCGCTCCCATCGAAAATCCCAAGAAATCATAGTACTCTTTCGTCGAGTTTCGCTTCCAACCTTCGACAATGTTCTGTTTCACAGAACGAGCGGAACGATCCATCTGGTCAGCGAGGGCGATCAGGGTCTTCATTCTCGGAAACTGGTGCGTCAGATCAGAACATGCTGATTGCAAATGTTCAGCTTTTTTATACACCATGAGATCTCTGTAACCGTATGGTTTGCGCGATGGTTTGATCATAAGAAAAAGGAAATAATGGGATGAATGGGGAAAAAGGGAGAAAAGGGTTTCTCAATGAGCGAAATTCCACAAAAACTGTAAAAATAAAAAATCCTCGGCAAAAAATTTGCCAAGGACGTCCGAAAACGTGGTACCACCTCAGTTCGGTATCATGTATCAGGTATCATGTATCGGAAAATGCCGGACACACAATAACATCCTACATAACACCCTCTTTCTCCGCTATGACGGGCGTACCCGATAGGATCTACTCTCCGAAAACGGACTTCTTCCCATGGCTCCGAGGGGATAACCTCATTATCGCCTTTCAAAACTGTGCGGTCATCTTAGCATGGGGGAAGAGAAATGACAATCAAAATTCCCACACTACCTCTGTACAAGACCCTCTCCTCGGATACCAGCCGATGGCTGAACGGCCGGGAGCTTCATTCGTGAGAGTGCCATGAAGTTGTTCAAGTGTGTCACCGTGCGAAACCACGACCACTTTTTTCCCCGTGTATTTCTTTTTTACCTCATCGAGAAAACTCTTCAAACGTCCACGCACTTCAATGAAGCTCTCAACGCCGTCCGCCGGATCGGGACTGATGCGCATCTGCGGGTCACCGTATTTCTCCAGCAGCTCTGCTTGTTTTCTCCCATTGAATATCCCCATCCCCGCTTCGCGCAAACGCTCATCGAATTCGACCAGGAGACCTGTCGCATCCGCGATGATTTCGGCCGTTTCTTTGGTACGTTCTATCGGCGAGCTAAAAAGAGCGGCGGCGTCTACCGTCGCGAGAAACTTTGCCGTTTTGGAAATCTGTTCCATGCCACGCTTCGTCAAGGGATACGTTTTTATTTCCGGCAGAGAGTTGAGGATGGAACGGACATTGTTTTCCGCTTCTCCGTGCCGCACGAGATAGAATATGATCATAAGGAATACATTGGTATTATGCACACTTCGCAACGGTCGTTATGCACAGTGCATACTTGTTTCTTGGCAGACTTTGTAAAAAAATTCTCAATGCAAGAAACGATACGCGTCGACGCCGACGGCGATGACGAAGAACAGCGCCGCGGAACCGACGATCTTCACCGCGAAACGGATGAGTTCCTCATCCCAGCCGAGCTCTCTTTTGTATTTGTGTCTGTATTGCTTTTTCATTTTTCCGGATTTTGTTTATATCATACTATGAACGGCGAGATCACATCTTCTCCGGCGCGGAGATGCCGATAAGTAAAAAGGTTTCCCCAAGCACTTTTTGAACCGCCAACACCAGCCTCAGACGTTCGCCAGACAGTTTCATATTTTTTTCATCTATTACGATACAGTCATTGTAAAAGGAATGAAAACGATCGGCGAGACGCAGCGCGTAGTGAGCAAGTTTATGCGTTTCGTAGCTTTCGCGTACCTCAAGCAAAAGCTCCGGAAACTTGGATATTTCCCGAATCAAATTTTTTTCTTTCTCCTCAAGCGCTCTCTCGCTGGCAATGGCATGTTCCCATGAGATATTTTTTTCTGCCGCCTTGGCGCGTATGCTCGCGATGCGCGCGTATGCGTACTGGACATAAGGCCCTGTCGCTCCGTCCAAACGCACAGAATCTTCAATGTCGAATTCTATCTTGCTCTCCGCACTATGTTTGAGCATAGCGAACTTGATAGCACCCAAGGCAATTGCCTCGGGATGCGGGGAAAGAGGAAACTGGCCTATCACTTTCGCCACCATCGCATCGATAAGTGCCCGCGCCGAAACGACATTGCCCTTCCGAGATGACATACTCTCCCCCCCTTTGAGGGCGACAAACTCATATCCGCAATACACCATTTTCTTGTGGAATCCATACAACTCGAGTATCTTGAACAGCTGTCGGAAATACAATTCTTGTCGGATATCGACCACATAGATACTGCGATCGATACCAAACATTTCGAACTTCTTCTTCGCGAGCGGAATATCCTTGAGCCCGTACAATGCGCTGCCATCCTTGCGCACGAGCACCAATACGCCCAGACCATACTGCTCGAGGTCTGCCACGATCGCGCCTTCGCTTTTCTTGACGACACCCTTTTCGAGAAGTTCCGGAATAAGCGCTTTTCCTGTCTGTTCTTCAACGCTTTCAAAAAAATATTCGTCAAAAGAGACCCCGAGTTCGGCATATATTCTCTCAAATTCATCCAATGACCATTGCCTCGTTTTCTCCCAGAGCGCTACAAGATCCGCATCTCCCTCTTCAAACTTTTTCTGCAGTGCCTTGAACGCATCCTCATATTCTGGTTTTTCTTCGATCTTCTGTGTCGCCTCCGCATACGCTTTTCCGAGAAACTCCGCTTTATCGGACACGGCGTCCAGGTCTTCACCGCTATGAAATTCTCTCAGCCCCCACAGACACTTGGCAATGTGCGTTCCGGTGTCGCCGATATAATTCGCAGCGATAACAATGTCTCCTGTCTTGCGAAACACATTCACCAGCGTGCTGCCGATGAACACGTTTCGCAGATGCCCGATATGAAATTCTTTGTGCGTGTTTGGCTGCGAATACTCAACCATCACCTTTTCTCGCTGTCGCGACACAGGCAATTCCGGATAGGCAGGCTGCAATACGGACAAAACGATATCCTGAAAATAACGCGAGGGAAAATAAAAATTGAGATACCCCGGATGTGCCACTTCTATTTTTTCGAAATCCTCCGAAGTGAGTTTTTCTTGCAAAAGCCTGGCGATCTCCATCGGATTTTTCCCGACCAGTTTCGCCGAAACCAAAGCGATATTCGTCGTATATTCTCCGAACCGGTCATCCTTCGGCCGCTCCACGCGGACCTCAGGCACGGCAAAAACCGGCAGCGTCCCCGCTTCCTGCAGCTGACTCAGAGCTTCTCGGATTTTTTTCTCCAGTATCGCTTTCATATCCCCCATCGTACCGCAAAAAAGGCAAAAATAAAAGTTCTCCCACTGAGCGGTTTCACCGCTAAGAAAGAACGACGGCGATTCTCGCGCGAAAGGTGCTGGTATTTTTCGGAAACTCCCTTCCTGTGCGCAAAAGGGTGCGTTCTGCCTCGGGAAGCGCGGCGATGTCTTGGCACTCCGTACCACAGCAGCCGACGAACTTCTCTTTGCAGATAGCGCACTGGATGAACAGCAGATTACACTGTTCATTCAGACAGTTGGTGTAATCATCGCACGCGACCCTGCACTGATAGCATCGCCCGAGCACATCCTCGGTGATGCGTTCCCCCAGACGATCATCGAATACGAAATTCTTGCCCTTGAATTTCGATGAGATCCCCTCGCGATCGACCTGATGCTTGTAATCGATGATCCCTCCGTGCAGTTGATAGACATTCTTGAAACCGTGATGCTTCAGATAGGCGCTCGCTTTCTCGCAGCGGATACCGCCCGTGCAATAGAGCAGCACATTCTTATCCTCTTTCCCTTTCAGCATTTCTTTGACTGCGGGCAATTCCTCCTTGAACGTATAAGCATCAGGACACACCGCCATATCGAAACGCCCCACCGCCGACTCATAATTGTTGCGCATATCGACGACGACCGTATCCGGTTTTTCGAGAAACTCATTGAACTCTCTCGCTGTGAGATGCGTCCCGACATCGGTCACGTCATACTCCTCGGGTTTCAATCCGTCAGCCACGATCTGTCTGCGCACCTTGATGGTCAATTTCCAGAATGCGTCGTTTTTTTGTTCGATTCCGACTTTGAACGGCACGCCTGCAAATTCCGGTCGTGCATACAAAAGTTTGTTGAACGCCGCAAAGCTCGGTTCCGGCACGCTCATCTGCGCGTTGATGCCTTCGGTCGCGAGATAGATCCGCCCCAAGGCACCGAGCGTCATCCACTCGGCAAACAGCTCGTTGCGGAGCGCCGCGGGATCGCTCAGGATGACATAGCGATAAAAAGAAATGACCCTCCGCGAAAACGGCTCGACCGCGAGACGCGTGAACGCTTCTTCCTTGCATATATGGTTACGTAACTGATGTGATGTACCTGGCATAGTTTCAGTCCTCATCGTAACGCACAAGAACTAAAAATGGAAGTATACCCACCATAATCTCACGCCTTTACAAAAACACGGCGTTCCTGATAGTATGCCATGATAGTTTTACCCTAAAACTATCACCCTCAACACAGGAGAAAAACCATGAATAGGGCATTAGATGTGTTCTTTACCAAGATGGATCGGCTTGGAATCGCGCTCACCTACGGTGACGTGCGGCTCAAGACCAACTACTCGGACATTGTCCCGAGCGAGACGTCATTAGTGACACGGTTCTCACAAAACGTACCCCTCAACGTACCGATTGTGAGCGCTGCTATGGACACCGTCACCGAAGCCAAGATGGCGATCGCCTTAGCGACACACGGAGGTCTCGGAATAATCCATAAAAATCTGTCACCAAGGGAACAGGCCAGGCAAGTGAATCGCGTCAAGCTGTACCTGAACGGATTGATTGAGAGTCCGATCTGTGTCGATGCCAATGACACGATTTCACACGTTCTCACCATGCGGGAAAAGCAAGGGTACACATTCCACAGCTTTCCCGTGATCGAGAACGGTAGACTGGTCGGCCTCCTGACGCGAAACGACTTTGATTTCGCCCAGAACCAAACCCAGCCGGTGCACGAGGTAATGACACCGCAGGCGGAGCTCATTACTGCTCCTGCTGGCACGTCAATCAACCAAGCGTATGAGCAAATGGAGAGCAAGAAAAAAAAGCTTCTCCCTCTTCTGAACGACCGAGGTGAAGTCACTGGACTGTATGTGCTCTCCGACCTCAAACGGATTCGCTCCGACCAATCGATCCACAATGTTGACAAGGATGGTCATTTGCGGGTTGCTGCTGCTGTCGGTGTTGGCGAAGGAGCGCTGGAACGGGCGGAATTGCTCGCTGCAAAAGGCTGTGATGTCTTCGTTGTCGGTACTGCGCACGGGGATAGCGAAAACGTGTGCGATGCTGTCAAAGAACTGAAACATCTCTATCCACACATCGACGTCGTGGCTGGAAATGTCTCGCGCGGCGAAGCGGCAAAACGCCTGGCAGATGTCGGTGCCGACGGTATTCTGGTTGGTCAGGGTCCCGGTTCGATCTGTACCACGCGTATCGTCGCTGGTATCGGCTGCCCGCAAGTTACGGCGGTGTACGAATGCGCCGAAGCGTTGCGCGGGACCGGTATCCCTGTCTGTGCGGATGGCGGCATCGGAAACTCCGGGGATATTGTTGTCGCCTTGGGCGTGGGAGCACAAAGCGTGATTCTCGGACGATTGCTCGCCGGCACAGAAGAAGCTCCTGGCACTACCAGGATGATCAATGGCACCAAGGTGAAGGAATACCGCGGCATGGGCTCCCTCGGGGCGATGCAAGACAGTGTCGCTTCACGGGAACAATACCGCCAAGACGCAACACCGGCCGAGAAGCTCGTACCGGAAGGCGTGGAAAGCGTTGTCCCCTTCATGGGATCGGTTCGCGATGTTTTGGACCAATACCTCGGAGGAGTGCGATCCGGCATGGGGTATGTCGGAGCGCGAACGGTTGCTGAACTGGCGGCCAGAGCCGAGCTCATCCGCATCACCTCATCCGGACTCGCGGAATCCCACCCACACGATGTGGTCATCGTCAAAGATGCCCCGAACTACAGGAGATAGTCATGAGCGAGATAGTCATGAGCATAGAACAGCAGTTGAAATTACCGAGGCACGGAACGGTGGCCGTTGTGGACACACAATGGGGAGACACCGGCAAGGGTAAGGTGGTGGATCTGCTCGCGGAATGGGCGAACATCATTGCGCGAGGCACAGGTGGTGCCAATGCCGGTCATACCATCGTCCTGAACGGGAAGACGCACACATTTCATCTCATCCCGTCCGGGATCCTCCATGACCGAGATGGCAAGATCAACGTCATTGGGAACGGGGTAGCGTTTGATCCGCGCATCGTGTGCGAGGAGCTCGCGCTTCTCCGTGCTGAAGGGTATTCTTACGACCAGCTGAAAATCGCGTACAACGCAAAGCTAGTCCTCCCCCAGCACTTGGTGATGGATCGTGTTCGTGAGTCGCTCGCCGGTACCGGAAAAATCGGCACAACCGGTCGTGGTATCGGGCCTGTGTACACGGATCACGTGGCACGCCTCGGTCTCACGGTCGCCGATATGTTCAATCCGGACACCTTCGTTAAAAAGCTGCAACGCAACCTCAAGGAGAAGGTTGCTATGCTTCAGGGAGTTGATCCGAAAGTGGTCAAGGAGATAGTGCGCCACGAGCACTTGGGGAAAGGGATTTTCTATGATCCGGAGACTGTGTTCGACACCGATGCTATCGTCAATCAGTATTTCCGCTACGCGGATCAGCTCCGAGAACTGGTGTGTGATACCGACGAACTCCTTCGCAAAGCTGTCGGCAAACAGAGTGTCCTGTTGGAAGGAGCCCAGGGAGTGCTCCTGTCTGTAGATTGCGGCATCCAGCCGTACGTTACGTCTTCAGACTGTTCCCTAGCAGGACTGGTCAAGGGAGTCGGGCTTATCGAACGGCACGTCGATCGTGTCTTCAGTATCGTCAAGGCACCCTATATGACACGCGTCGGAGAAGGCCCGTTTCCGACGGAACTCGGAGGGGTGGAGTCCGCGAAGTGGTGCGGGGCATCAGGAGTAACCGCCAAGACCGAGCAAGAGAAATATCCGAACACCTCGGTCAACAGCGAAGATGGCTTCGAACAAGGGATTGGTATCCGTATCGCAGGATGCGAATACGGTGCCACGACCGGACGTCCGCGACGGACAGGATGGCTCGACCTTCCACTCCTACGGTACGCTATGCAGTATGCGGGCCGGGAACTCATCCTTACCAAGGTTGACGTCCTCGACCACTGCAAGGAGATCAATATTTGCGTGGCGTACGAGTATTACGGACCGTCATATCACATGGGAAGTGAAACCGTCACACAAGGACAGGTGCTAGAGACAGCGATTCCAGTCTCGGAGATACTTGCCAACGTCCGGCCGATCTACAAGAAATTCTCTGGCTGGATGTGCAGTATCGGTGATATTCGGGAATGGGATGACTTTCCCGAGGAACTCAAGAACATCGTTTCGTTCCTCGAGAAGGAAACTGGGGCAAACGTGGCCGCAGTCTCCGTCGGTCCCGACCGAGAACAAATTGTCGCGGCATAAATTGCCGCGCAGGGCTGCGTTGACAGTAGAGGGTAACCTCTTTTGTCTCCGCAGCCCTTCTTTTTTTATACAGTCACCCCTCACTTTCGACCAAACAGAAAAATTGCTATTCCATCCCGATTTCGCTACAGTATCAATGGGGAATCTCATCAGTTTTTAGTTCTTGAAGCCACAGAGGCTCTTGAAGCTAACGAAGTTTTATGACAGTCATAGCTCAAAACAGACGCGCCGGTTACGATTATGCCCTCGAAGGACGCTACGAGGCCGGTTTGGTATTGACCGGCTCGGAGGTGAAATCGGTGAAAACCGGCCATGCCAGCCTCAAAGGAAGCTTCGTCACGGTCCGAGGCAACGAGCTCTATCTGACCAATGCCATGATCCCCCGCTATATCCACGCTCACAAGGATACCGAGCACGTCGATACCCGTCCCCGCAAGCTCCTCCTCCGCAAACGCGAAATCCGCTCTCTCATCGGGAAATCGCGCACCGAAGGCTTGACATTGGTGCCCATCCGCCTGTATACTAGGAAACAACTTGTCAAGTTGGAATTTGCTGTCGGCAAAGGCAAGAAGACCTTCGATAAGCGCTCCGATATCGGCAAGCGTGAAGCGAAAAGAAGGATGGAGAGAGTGATGAAGCGAAGTTGAGAGACTATGTACTACGTTTACGTCTTACAAAGCCTCAAGGACAAGAAATTGTACATTGGATATACAAATAATTTACAGCGTCGTTTCGAAGAGCATAATGCTGGAAGAAACGAGGTAACAAAAGACCGAAAACCATTTCGTCTTTTATACTACGAAGCCTGTAATCAAAAGAAGGATGCTCTTCGAAGAGAACTTCAATTGAAAACCGGTTTTGGCAGAGAATACCTGAAACGACGACTGAGCGAGCTTCACTAGAAGATCGCGCGTACACTGTTTCCGATGGAGGCGGCCTGGCCCGCCCACATCGCGAAGCGAAGTGTGGCGGGTAAAGGCAAGCCCCGCCATACACTGCAAACTCCGTTTGCAGTGTAGGCGGGGTTGTTTAGACTCGACAGGGCGTACTTTCAAAATATGCAAGCCGATCTCGATGGCATGATCGTAAAACTCGCCATCACGATGATAAATGCAAACTTCATCACCAAAGCAAAGAACGCATTCGCGCAAGCGTTTGCTCCGTCTTTCGCTCCTGCTCTCGCTTAATCCCCGCCAGCAACGCTGTTAGCGTAGCTACTGCGGGCTGGGCGTAGAGCCATCAGAATCCTGATTCCCGATACGGAAATCCTGGTGCCATATAATCGGGACGGCCTGAGAATTTCTTTTTCTTTCTTCTCCACAGCCGTATTGCGAAAGAAAAAAATGTGAGAGTTTTTTGTCTGCTTTCTACCTCTTTCATTCACACAAAGCACACTAAGCTTGTAGAATATTTTGGGAAAATGTTTCTGGACATGGGTGCAATTCCCATCAACTCCACATCGATACGAAGGACCCGAATTGAATCCGAATTATCCAAATAGGAGAAAATTCGTGACATTCGGATGCTAATCCGTAGTATTCGGATCGCTATAACACAATGAGACGAAGACGCCACAACCGGCCGAAGCCGAAAGTGCAAACCAAGATACGTTCGCGGGTGAACGAGCAAATTCTCGCCCCGGAAGTAGTCGTCATCGATATCGCGGGTGTCAACCGCGGCACGATGGATATCGCGGCCGCTTTGGTGTTGGCGCGCGAACAGGAGGCCGACCTGGTGGAGGTATCTCCGCTCGCGACGCCGCCGGTCTGCAAGGTGACTGATTTCGGCAAGCTCCAGTACCGCCAGGCCAAACAGGAACAGCAGGCTCGGGCGAAGCAGAAGAAAGTCGAGATCAAGGGCATCCGCATAGGCTTCCGCACCGATACCCATGATCTGCTTTTCAAGAAAACGCAGGCGGAGAAATTCCTGACCAAGGGAAACAAGGTGCGCGTCGAAATCGTGCTGCGCGGGCGCGAAAAGGCCATGCAGGCGAAGGCCAGGGAAAACATCACCCACTTTCTCAGAAGTATCGCCATCCCCCATCGCTTCGAAGAAGAGATGAAACGCGGGCCCATGGGATTCAACGCGCTGATCGTTTCGGAATAATCTTAAGAACATACCTATGCCAAAACTCAAGACCAGGAAATCGATCGTCAAGAAAGTGAAGATCACCGGGCGCGGCAAGCTGAAGACGCGCGCTACCGGACAGAATCATTACAACTCGCGCGCTACCGGCAGCCAGACCCGGGCCAAACGCAAAGACAACAGCGTCTATCCGGCCGTCGCGCTGAATATCAAGAAGGCGCTCCCGTATCTGATGTAGGGCGCGTAGCGAATTCGACGGTTTTTCCATTTTGATGCTTACATTTTAATTTTGCAACTATGGCCAGAATCAAGCGAGGCATGATGACCAAGAAGCGCCACAAGAACGTCCTCAAGGCGGCCAAGGGCTACCGCTGGGGACGCAAGAAGCTGTTCCGCAAGGCGAAAGAGGCCGTCATCAAGGCCGGCACTTATGCCCGTCGCGACCGCCGCGCCAAGAAGCGCAGCTTCCGCAGCCTCTGGATCACCCGTCTCAATACCGCCCTGCGCCTGCACGGCATGACCTATCGCGCATTCATCGCGCTTGCAAAGACAAAGAATATCACCCTCGATCGCAAGGTACTCTCTCAGCTGGCGGTGGAAGATCCTCACGTCTTCAAGACATTCGTAGAAAAAGTCCGCTGATACCGGATGTGACCCATGAAAAAATCCCGTCCGCCAACCGGCAGACGGGGTTTTCAGTTATTATGCCTTGCGGCGCTTCCCAAGGAACGCTGCCGCCATGATGACCGCACCGGCCAAGAGGATGCCGAGTCCGTCTATCGCGACATCGCTCAGCTTGGCGCCGCGGTACGGAACGAAAAACTGATGGAGTTCGTCCGAAACGCCATACGTGACCGAAAATGCGGCGGCGGCGATGATGATGATCCTGACGGCACCCTGCGGAAACAGGGCGAACAGGAAGCGTACGGAAAGAAACATCAGTACGGCATACTCGATGACATGCGCCCCCTTGCGTTCCATATAATAGGCAAGCGTCGGTTCATACTGGTATTCGCTGCCATGCAGGGAAGAAAAAAAGAAAATCACCCCCATCCACAAGAAAAGTGACAATCCGCGGAAAAAAATCGGGGGAAACGCGAGAGGGCTCCGCATAAAAATCATTTTTTGTTCATTCGCTCCCCCAGCGCCCTGATAAGTTCAAAGAAAGCATAAAACGGCAGCCATAGCCACAGTGTTTTTTGTATGAAACTGTCAAGAGATTTATTGAGGTTCATATATTCGGACTGCGAAAACACCCCGGAGCCACTTCATACACGACGTCTTTCTTCTCGATGACTATTTTCCAATTCTCTTTTTCGGCGACCGCCTTGAGATTCCGGTTCGGATTGAACGCGATGGGATTCTCCACGAGCTTGAGAAAGCTGATATCCGACTCCGTATCCCCTACTCCGTACGAACCCCCGAATGTGAGCTTGTGCTCGTACATATACTGTTCTACCACATGTCCCTTGTTTTTGGAAGGCTCGAACTCGGCGGCTCCCGTATAGCAGTCATTCTCATCCACAGTATAGATGCTCCCGAACGCACTATCAAATTTCAGGTATTGGCGATTGTATTCCTCGACCACTTCGATCGGGGAGCCGGAAATGATCATCAGGTGATACCCTTCGCCACGCAGCTTTTTGATAAGTTTTTCCGCGAATATGTAGGTGCGCTTGGCATGGAACGGAACGAGTATCTTGCTCGCCTTCAGCACATCTTCTCGCTTGCAGCCTCGTATATGTTTCGAATACAGCTCCACGAGCGCCTTGCGATAATCCTCATACGTGCCTTCATGTTCCAGCCAATTCGTATAGATTTCCGTCAGCGTGCTCCGCGCCTCAAAGGGAAAAATCTTCATCCACACGAGCTCGCTGATCAATTCGAAATGAAGATTCTTGCGGAAAATCGTCCCATCGATATCGAATATCGCCACTTTGTTTTTTTTCTTTTTCATAGTCATATTTTTAAACTCTCACATTACCGCTGCTCACGAAAAAGCTCTTTCCCCGTTTCCCAGAGAGCCGGGTAATCCTTCTTCACTTTCATCCAGTACCACCACTCCCCGCCCCACAGATACGCCTCCGGAAACCCGACACGCCTGGCGTAATCGACATTCTCGCGCAGCTTCGTCTCATCCATCGTGCGGAACTGCTCTTCAAGGGGAATATCGGCGATCCACCCGGATGCCCATGGCTCGGCTTGCAATTCGATCACTATGAAATTGGTTTGCTTCGTTAAAGCACGCACAAACCACTCTTTGGTACGGAAAAAATTGGGGCCCACCGGATAAGTGAAATAGCCTCCGACTTTCGGACTCCAGATATGGCGGTACATCGTCGTGCCGAATACGTCGCCTCTTTTGGCGGCACCGTACCACAGCGACAATTCTCCGCTATCCGTCAGCAGTACCTTGCGTGTCGCGTCCAGACTTTTGACAAGCGCGATTTCCTGATCCAAGAAATCCTTGTCGAACGGCGGGCAGATGCCGAAGAAAATCAGGAACGGTTCGTTCTCGACCTGCCACAAGAAAACAGCAGGATTGTCACGATATCGCTCTACCGTTCTGCCCATAAAATGCAGCAGGGCGGATTTTCTCTTCTCCTCGCTCTCATCCACCCAAGCCGGGATATGGCACTCCGGCCAGCGCGGCACCCTTTGCCCGATAGTCAGGATGACATCCGCCCCACGTGTGCGAGCCTCTTCGAGCTGCCAATCGAGATCGCTCCAGTCATACTGTCCCGACTCTTTTTCCACGAGATCCCAATAGACCGGCAGACGCAGCTTCTTCACGCCGACATCATCGAGCAGGGCGAGGTACGTTTCTCGCCAATCCAGTCCGAGATCCGCGGCATAACGCGACGAAAACGTCATACCGAGTGCGACATCCTCGCGCGGATCGGGTCCGGGCAGATTGAAATAGCCGAAAAGAAGCAGAATACCTGCCGCTACGGCGACGAACGTCAGTCCGACAATCTTGAAAAAATGTTTCCAACCCCCCAGATTTGGATAAGAAGATTTCATAGGAGAAGTTTGATACCACCCATGGCGGCGAGCCACAGGCCGAGACCGATGAGTACGATAGCGCAGGCTTTCTGAAACCAGTCCCAGAAGAACAGTCTCTCGCCGAATACCTGCGGGTAGCGGAAAGAAAGAGGCAACGCCAGCACCAGCAGGAACACATACTGCATACCGGACAGCGCCTGCACGAAAGAGACCGGCCCGAGAAACGCCGCGTACGCGATGAGAAATGTCGCCACCCCGCCGCAGACCTTGCCCACGATGAAGACTGATCCTGCGTGCACGGCTGCGCGAGAGGGCGTCGAGAATCGGTGTGATCCTGAGAGAATCTGCTCGCGAAATACCGGCACCAAAAGCAGGGAGAGTCCTCCGGCGAACATCCCGATCCGCGACCACACGAGACCGCTCACGAAATTCGCATCCGCATATCCGTATTTCAGGAGCAGAAGCGATACACCCATAGCGATACCGGCTATGATGACGAACACAGGGATGCGCTCGCCTGCCCGCAGCGGCAGATCGAAGGAGATGAGCAATCCGCCGCTGATGAGCAGCAGAAGCGCCAGAACGTGCAGCAACGTGAATGTCCCTTCGGAAAAAAGAGCGGGCGCAAAGACCGTTCCGAAAGCGACCAGAGAGATCACCGTTCCCACGAGCGGCGCGATGCGTGAGATCTCATGCCACTGTACGGCGGCATAAAAGGCCACGAGACCGTACAAAAACAATAGCCCAGACAGTAGAAAAATCCCCGTCGTCCGCCATCCGAAAAATTGGAATCCGAACGGGATGAAAAACAGTGCGAAAAGACTGAACAGCGACACAAAGAACGCATACACCGCCGGCGCCTTGATAGGCCCCGACAAAATATACTTGTCGAGCAGCGCCGCGACAGCGTTGAAAAAATATCCTCCCAAGGCTACCAATATCCACGACATATGCGATGTTTGTTCAGATGCCCGTACCAGATCATTATACCTGAAAAATCGCGAATCAAAAATAAATGGTATTGAACCGCAGGGCAAGCCCTGCACCCAATCCCTCCGCGGCAAGCCGCGGGGTATTAACCCTTAGTTACTTCTCCTCGCTCGGAAACGAAAAATCATTTTCGTTTCGCTCACTTCAGAGAAGCAATAAAAAAATCATCTGCTCGCTATACGGTCATAATAGATGGATACGTCACTGATCCATTTGTCCACGCTCTCGTCGCTGTGTCCCTTGCAGCTCGAGCCGCATTTCCAGATGATCATACGGGCGGGCGCACTCGTCTCCCGTATCGCCGATAGCTTCGCGAGGCGATCTCCCACGGCCGTCACCGCTTCCTCCGGACTGCCGAAACAGCCGTGTCCCATCGCGATACCGCGACTGCCGGCGCCCTTGTATCCCCAGTAGTTGAAACAGTCGTCTCCGTTCGCGTCGAGCGGCACGCGCTTGCCCCAGTTGCTTTCTTTCTTGGCGATGCCGACGATCAGCCCGGCGATGCCGCGGTCGTACTGCGCGATAGCCGGCGCCATCGCTTCGAGCGGGTACCCGGCTGCCAGTTCTCGTATCATATCGCGGAGGGCGGTATCCTGATAAGCAGGGACTGTCTCTAGTACCTCTGCCAGAGGAGCGGATTTCTGTTCACAAGGCATCTCTGTCCGGATAGCTTCGCTCCGGTTATCTCTCACCGAAGAAAGCAGCTTGACATCTTCTTGCCAGCGGCAGCGCTCTGTGATGCTTATATCGCTTTGCTCTGCCGTGTCAGCAGGACTGTTCTGCAAAGCAAAAACATCCGTGTCTATCTGCGACAGGACAGGGAAAACGCCTATCGCGCTGAAAGAAAAAAAGGCGAGACCGGAAAACAGGCTTTTTCGGGAAAACGGCGGATTTTGATAAGATATTTTCACAGGTATCGAGACCTTTTCTCACTCTTAGAAAATTACCAGAAACAGCAAAAATCCCCTTAGAAACGCAAATCTAAAGATACCAAATTTTGCCATTTCCGTCAATGTCCTCGCGTGTCATTTCTCTCATCTTGCTCGAGAAAAAACACCCCCCTATTCCCCACATAAAAAAACAGCCCGCCGCGGCGGGACTGTCTCTATATTCTACATTCTATATTCCACATTCTCTCTTCTACCCTCCTACGGAGCCACTTCTTTCCAGTTGTAGTCGCAGGAACGGGTGCCGTCGCAGTTGTTGATGCCGCAGCCGTTGGCATCGTTGAAGGTCTTGCCGACACAGACTTGGCCTCTACGGCTGCAGTCGGGGTAACAGGGGGTGCAGAGACTCTCTGTGGGAGTCACGGCGGAACAGGCTCCGGTGCAGCTGATGGTGCCGGTACTGGTCATACCGCAGGAGTTGGGGGAGGTGGTGCAGGCATTACCCTCTTCGGGAGAACAGTACGTCAGGGTGATGGTATGGGATACCCAGGGAGAATTCGCGTTTTTTGAGTCTTGGGCAAGGACTTTGAACGTATTGGCTCCTTCGAGAGACCATGTGCGGCTGCCTGATTGGGAAACACCGGAGTTCACGTATCCATCCGCCGGTAGCCACTGGTCTACTGTTGTATCATTGTTCCAGTCGAATCCGTAGCGGATGGTGTCGTTGTCAGGATCGGTGGAGAGGGCGGAGAATGAGTATGGGATGCCTGTCTTTCCCAGTGTCGGACCGGTGATGACGGGGGTGGTGGGGGGACGGTTTGCGGCTGTTTTCCCGTTATCACCCGCGTTCAATATAAAGGGAATGGTTTGGGTGGGAATGGTGAGACGGTAAGTGGAACCATGTTCCGTATCACCTCCTGTACCGTGAGGATTGAGCCCGCATCTATAACTACCCACGATCTTTCCATAATCAACGGCACTCCCTGTGTAGAAAATATATACTTTCCCTATCGTGTTCTGAAATGATACTCGCGATTTAATAGTACCCCCCGAATTAACAATGCACTCTCTGCCGGAATTGTCGCAGGAGAGATTTGCTGAACCGGACTGTAGAACGGAAATCGTTGGCGGCGGTGCGACGGTAAATGAAGCGAACCATGTACCACCCGTCAGAATGTCAGCGTCTGAACATCGTTGTGCCGCCGAAGGCGGCGCGGCGTTTTCAGTAAAATATCCGTACGGCGAATCATATACTCCGCCGGTTCTAAACCAAAATGTATCCGTGTCTTCATACGGTTTCGGCTCAAAGCGGATACGGGCTCCTATGGGGACAGTATCGTCATCCTGCAAGAGCGTGTCCGTATCAAGATTGCGAACGTTTGCGGTGTAAGTGACTTGAAAAATAGGGTTGTACACGCTAACCGTGCCAAGCGAAGCACTACCGCCAGAACCGAAACCTTCTTTTTGCTCCGTCCACATCACGCTCTTCGCCGCCGCTCCAAACGGTGCAAGAAGAAAGAAAGAGCAGACGGCCAAAATGATATATTTTTTCATGTTCTTCATGATATGTTCGTATCGGTAGAATTATCGGCGGTATCATTGACATCGCGCTCTTGCACAAATCTTCTCCGCGCAAGGAATCCAACGAGCGCGAGAACGATAAGGAGCGCGACGCCGATGCCAACGGCGACGAAACTATCTTTGAATGAAAGTGGTGTCGCCGCGCCTTTTTCCTTCGGACATACTTCAGGATTGTTCGGATTGAGGTCTTTGCAGGTGTAGCGGGTCGTCGTCTCGTCAATGACCGCGCCATCCTTGTATATTTTCGCGGTCAGGTTGAAATCATAGTAGTCCTTCTTCGGCACAAACGAATCCTTGACCCCCATCATGGCGCTCGTGATATCGCCTTCGTACCGATAGGAATGGAATATGCCGCCTTTTTCATCGGAAAGCGTGAGTTCCAATGCTCCGTTTTCCACATTTTCATACCCAGTCGCGT
>JBBTWT010000042.1:0-1076 GCA_038078615.1 Patescibacteria group bacterium
TGGCCTGGACCCCATATACTAGACAGACTTACCAAGGAGACGGCATGATCAACCTATATGGCAAAACATATCAATCCAGCTTTGAAGCAACAGGTACTTGAAGCTGTTAAAAATGGTCTGAAGGTATCAGAGGCTGTCGTACAGTTTGGTGTCAGTGATCACTCGATCTACAGCTGGCTCAGAAATCAGTCCGACAATACTGGCACCAGTAGTCTGGAGGTGGCTAAGCTCCGGAAGGAGAACCAGGAACTGAAGGAACTGGTTGGCCTCTTCGCTCTAGACAAGAAGCGGGCGGAAAAAAATCAGCGCAGCACGTAAATATATGAACACAGCTCAATCAACCAAAACAGACCTGGCTCAGGAACTAGGCATTGCCCGCTCCTCACTCTATTACCAACCAAAAAAACCACCTAATGACGCTCTCACCCTGAAACACATCCGAGAGGTGATGAGTGAACACCCAGCCTATGGCTCACGCCGAGTCGCCATGGCGCTGGAGTTCAACCGCAAAAAAACTAAACGACTCATGCAAGAACATGGTCTCAGACCACAGCTTAGGCGCAGGTTCCGACCGAGTCGACCAGATGACCTCAACAGGCCAGAAACACGCATACAAAACATCCCAAAAGTACTATGTCCCATTCATCCTAATGTCCTCTGGGCTGGTGACTTCACCTATCTGTGGTATGTCGACCGATTCTGGTACGTGGCGACCGTGATGGATGTCTTCACCCGTGAAATTGTGGGTTGGCACATAGCTAATCACCACACGGCCAATCTGATCATGGAGGCGTTCGTAGATGCAGTCCGACGAACCGGCGCTACACCACGCTGGTTCCACTCTGATCAGGGCAGTGAATATGTTTCTGAGGGATATGGATTATTACTCACCAAGCACGGCACTCAGCCGTCACACAGCAACAAAGCACACCCTTGGGAAAATGGCTTCCAAGAATCGTTCTATGCTAACTTCAAACTGGAGTTAGGTGAACTAAAGCGATTTGGTAGTGTTGGTGAATTGATTGAAGCTATACACCAGCAGCTGTCCTACTACAATACTCGGCGCATTCATTCGG
>JBBTWT010000043.1:0-5451 GCA_038078615.1 Patescibacteria group bacterium
TTTAGCTTAAACCTTCCTGGGGAAGTGTAAACCCTTTTGCTGCAATGTTAACAATAGCGTTTCCTAGAAACAGCCAAAGCCAGGATAATCCATAACAATAATTGCCCCTGTCGTATGTCCCAAAAATAGTGATCGAAGCACATGATAACAATCACTACTACCAGCAGAGACCGAAACAAAAAGGCCGCGATAATCTTCTCGTTCCGATTCGAACGCCTCGCCTGAATATCTTCGGATTGTTCCACGTGGAACATTGTCTCATCCACAGGGTGGCCAGTCGCTAAAATGTTCCACGTGGAACATCGGCCTTGTCCTGACCACAATGTTCCACGTGGAACAATCTCATTGTTTTTCAAAAAGACATATATCAAAAACCATGTAAATAAGCCTAAACCGACTATTCCAAGCTCGCTGAAGATAAGGAGAAATACATTATGGATCGGCTGAAATTGCCACGATAGAAGCTTCTCATCAAAAAACCGCTGCATATCGAATACGAATTGTCCTATACCCAATCCCTCAAAGGAATACGTCGAAGATACGCTCGCGAGTGATTGCATATAAAACAGCCGCTCTGCGGCAGGCTGAGCGATAAAAAGCTTTAAATTAAGGGAAAATACGAAGACTCCTGTTATGATGACCACAAACGCGATGACCAAATGTTCCACGTGGAACATTTTTTTGACTAATCCACATGTTGTTAACTTAAAATTGTTCCACGTGGAACATTTGTTTATATAATCAAGCACTGCACCCTTCAATGTTCCACGTGGAACATTTGGAATATCAGTGGTTAAATGTTCCACGTGGAACATTTTTCGTACTCCGAAAACGAGCCATATAAGGCCAATAATAAAGGCTAAAATGGCTGATTTGGAAAAGCTCAGGAAAAGCGCCAGCAATTGAATAAAAATTATGGCTTTATAGCGGGTATTAAACCCGATTTTACCGGCACTGCGGCTCGCCTGCCTGCCGGTAGGCAGGGAAACGAAAGTAAACTTTCGTTTTGCTCGCTTCGTTTGGTAATAAAGCCAATTATGCAAGATATGTTCCACGTGGAACATTTTTATGCTATTGATCTTTGCAATGTTCCACGTGGAACATTTGTATATTAATCGCCTTAAGATGTGGGAGATTGTTCCACGTGGAACATTTTGATTGCCAATCCCCGGATGTTCCACGTGGAACATCGTGTTTCTGAACATAAGAGGATAGGCCATGGTCACAAGCAGAGATATCGCCAAAAATCCACCCAATATGTTCGGGTGAGGAAACAGCCCATACGCCCTGATAAAAACATCCCCATTGATGATTATCTTGGCCACTCCGGGATCATACACGGAAAAAATGCTTTCTTTTAATACGCTCAACCCTATTGATTTTTGGCTTATAAACTGCAAAATTACCACTATAGACTGAAAAACAGCCGAAATGATGATGACAGCCGGTATCACCTGTACGATGTTCCACGTGGAACATTTACCAAAACAGCCAAGTATGAATGTTAAAAATGTTCCACGTGGAACATCACTATTGCTAGTCACGGAATGTTCCACGTGGAACATTTCGGTATTCTCAATGGCAGGATTGTTCCACGTGGAACATTCAGATGGTTTTTGTCCATTTGTTCCACGTGGAACATTGCAAAGAATAACGTATAGGTACAGTATATAGCTTAAAACCAGGTAAAAAAATGTAGCCAGGGCCAGAGTGGTGTTTTCTGACCATAAAATCGATAGTCCGGACCAAAGAATCAGGAGAAATGGAATAAAGATAGGCAGCAGTAATTGTTCCACGTGGAACATTCTCCTCCAGTATCCTATTGACAAAATAGATTGTTTATTTTCTAATATGAATACCAAGAGGGTCGCAAGGAGAAGCAGATCGGAAAGATAGACAGATACATCCAGATATTCGTTGAATGAGCCATCCGGTGAAAAAACCGCTAAGACATCGCGGATAGAAAGAGGGAGTGCGAAAAGGAACAAGATAAAGAAAACGGTGTGCAGAGGTATGCCATGGAGAGACTGCCGCAGGGTTTGGGAAAAGGCGGATGATAGCATAAATCTCTTCATTATAGCGGAAATGCTACACTTGTGAATACCCGGATTTCATTGACGAATCGCTGAAAATCAGTATGATAGGGAAGTATAGCATGGGTGATTGACACACGGATGTGAGGTTCGGAGAATCGCAAATGGGCCGTTGGCACAGTTGGTAGCGCGCCTCCATGGCATGGAGGAGGTCACCGGTTCGAATCCGGTACGGTCCACTACGGTAGTACACATCAATAGAGACGGCAGAAAGAGTATTGGCGCCGAATACTCTTTTTTACTATCATACAGGCAAGCTTGCCCCCGTAGCTTCAGCCCAAGGCTGATCCGCCTTGGGCTGACAACGAATGAGAACATCTTGTTTTCCTGCCCGCCAGTGCGTATGCCTCTATAGCTCAATGGATAGAGCTATCCCGTCCTAAGGGAGAGATGGGGGTTCGATTCCCTCTAGGGGCACAGGCATTGGCAGGCGGGGATTCCTGGTAAGGGCTCCGGACAGAAAAAAAACTCATTATTTCTATCTCCCGCTTTATGCCATCGATGCGCATCGTCAAGATCAACGAGCTTCTCCGCAAACAGCTCGGCGAGATAATGGAGCGCGAGCTCAGCCTGAAAATCGGGGTTTTCATCACGATCGCCAAGGTTGACACTTCACGGGATCTCCGCTATGCTCGTATGTTCATCAGCGTTTTTCCAGAACAAGAAACCCATTATATTTCAGAAACCCTAAAGAAAGAACTCCCGAAGATCCAAAAGCACCTCTACCGAAAACTCCATATGAAGCCGCTCCCGAAACTGTCGTTCGAAATAGACAGAACGGCACAGGAAGCGGATAAAGTGGAAAAAATACTGAAGGATCTTTTTTAGCTTATTCTCGGTCTTTTTCAGGGTTATCCACACGTTATGCAAAATTTCGACTCTGAATTTCGTACGCTCGGATACATCGTCTCGAAATCGAAACGGTTGCTCCTGTTCGCGCATAGCCGCCCCGACCCGGACACGGTCGGCGCCAACCTCGCCCTCGCCGAATACGCCAGAAACTGTGGAAAACATGTGGATATCGCCTGTTTCGACGCTTTTCCAGACAATCTCAAGTCTTTGGGAGATGCGACGTTTCTGCATCCAGACCAGCTTGACATCACGAGCTACGATGCAGTCATCGCCTGCGACAGCGTCGATCGCGGTTTCGACAAAGTGGTCGGCACCCTGTCCGAAAACCAGGTCGTGGCGCTCATCGATCATCACCCCGACATCGCCGTGACAGGAGATGTCGTCATCATCGATGCGGAATATTCCTCGTCGTCCGAACTGCTGTATCTGTTTTTCTCCGCGATACACGCGAAGATCACAAAGCCGATGGCGACGATGCTGCTGACGGGAATACTGTTCGATACCGGCGGACTCCAGCACGGGGGAGTATCGCCGCAGGTCATGGAGATCGCCTCGGATCTCGTGCGCAAAGGAGCGCCGCTTGCCAAGATCACTCAGACGATCTTCGCTCATAAGGATATCGGCGCGCTCAGGCTCTGGGGGAGGGCGTTCGAGAAAGCGCGCTTCAATCAGAAGAACGGGATGCTGGTCACCGCCATCACCCGAAATGACGTCAAGGAGTGCCATGCCTCGGTGGAGGACATCTATCAGGTCGCCTCTATCCTGAGCGCCGTGCCGGATGCAAAGTTCTCACTCGTGCTTTCGGAACGCGATCACAACGTCGTGCGCGCAAGCCTCCGCTCTATGGAACAACACGGCGTCGATGTCTCGGCCATCGCGCACCGATTCGGCGGGGGAGGACACAAGCTCGCCAGCGGTTTCGAGATACAGGGGAAAATTCTCGAGACCAAGGAGGGTTGGACGGTAGCATAAACGAAGAGTGGCGATGAGCAGTTGGAAATAAATGGTATGTCCCATTAGTTACTCCTCTTCGCTCGGAAACGAAAATATTTTTTCGTTTCACTCACTTCAGAGAAGTAATAAAATTATGGATAAAGAAAAGGCGTTGGCAGCACTCAATGCCACATGGGAACAACAATGCTCTTGCGCGCTCCGGGGGCAAGCGACTCAGGCCGTGCCGGGAGACGGCAGCGCGACCGCCGAGATCATATTCATCGGTGAAGCGCCCGGGAAAAACGAGGATGAGCAGGGGAAGCCGTTCGTCGGAGCGGCTGGAAAATTTCTTGCGGAAATGCTCGGAGATATCGGTCTCAAACGCGAGGACATTTATATCACCAACGTTGTCAAATACCGCCCGCCGGAAAACCGTGATCCGCTCCCAGAAGAAATCGAGGCCTGCAAACAGTGGCTTCACGAACAGATCAAACTCATCGATCCGAAAATCATCGTCACGCTCGGTCGGCACGCGCTGGAACACTTCATCCCCGGGAAAAAAATTTCCGCAGTGCATGGGCAGGCGTTCCGCCGCGCGATCGACGGCATCGGCACGCGGGTATTTTTCGCTCTCTATCATCCGGCCGCCGCGCTCTACAACGGTGGCATGTGCGAGACACTGAAAAAAGATTTCCGGAAAATTCCAAAGGTGCTGGCAGCAATCAAAAAAACCAAGTCGTGAGACTTGGTTTTTGGTGGGTCAGGTGGGACTCGAACCCACATGCCTGTGAGGCACAACATTTTAAGTGTCGCGTGTATACCATTCCACCACTGACCCAAATTTCTACTTTCTTTTTCGATTTCTTCCTCTGTGTGTCGGTTTCAAGCTGTGGCAGTTTGGACACAATACCCGCAAATTTTCCAATCGGTTATCTGTGCTATTACCATTGATATGATCCAATTCAAGCGGCATCCTGCCATCTTCTGACATCTTATTCCAACCACACTCTTCGCAACTCTGAGATTTTAATTTTGCTGCAAATAATCTTTTCTTTAATTTGAAACTCTGAAAAAAACTGTTACGAACAAGAATATTTTTCAATTCGATCCTTGGCTTGCCAATACCTTTTAGCCCCTTACTCCAACCTCGACCAGTGAAATGACTCGTACCAATTCTGTACAGCTTTAAAAATTTCTGTATTTGCAAATAATTTCCGCCTGCCGGTATAAGCCCCAAACAAAAAATGGTTTGTCGAATACTTTTTGAATTTCGAACAGCTCTTTTCAAGTCGTTCTCAGTCCAACTTTTTGATTTCATATTGGTATACTTGTAGGTATATAGAATACCACAAGTATACCATACATTGAGGTCCGGGGCGGAATTGAACCGCCGTAAAGGGTTTTGCAGACCCTTGCCTGAACCACTCGGCCACCGGACCATATTTCTTATTTTAACCTAGGCATTGTAATATACTTTTTACCTTTCTATCAAGTCTCTGTGGTCGAAGCTTGAAATACCTTGTATAAACAGCGGCCTTCCTTTCTAGATAGGCATCATTTTTTACTTTTCCAT
>JBBTWT010000044.1:0-34152 GCA_038078615.1 Patescibacteria group bacterium
TTTAGCTTAAACCTTCCTGGGGAAGTGTAAACCCTTTTGCTGCAATGTTAACAATTCTATGGGCGTTGGCTCGGTTATACACCGCTTATCCACCCTTCATCCACTTTTCTCCGTTAGCCTGTCCTCCGGACGCGTGATATAATACATTCCACTGTTTTTAGCGTGCCTTGGAGTAACCCGAGATAAGCGACGTGCCGTATGACAAATGAGGATCTGTGGAAAGCTGTTTTGGGGCAGATCGAACTCTCTATCTCCAAGGCGAATTTCATCACCTGGTTCAAAAATACGGGCATCCTGAGCAACCAGGACGGCACGGTGACCATCGGCGTTCCGAACGGGTTCGCGAAAGAGTGGCTCGAAAACAAGTATAACATCTATATCTTGCGCGCACTGAAAAGTTTTAATAAGGATATTCAAAATATCCGCTGTATTATCACTGCCGAGAAACAACCCTCTCTTTCATCGGTAGTTTCTGCCAAAAATATCGACGCCGTAAAGCCCCCAGAGAATATCGGTTTTGTCCGAAAAAAGCTTATAGAAAAGCCTTTTTTCACCGCGACAGCCCCAGCCACGCCCGCATTCCATGAGGCCAACCTGAATAGCCGCTACACGTTTGAGAATTTCATCGTCGCGGAAAATAACGAGTTGGCCCGCGCCGCGTGTCATGCCGTATCGCAAAGTCTTGGCAAAACATACAACCCGCTGTTCATCTACGGCGGTGTCGGCCTGGGGAAAACACACCTTCTCCAGTCCATCGGGAATGAGGTGATGAAAAATGCCCCAGAAAAACGGATTAAGTATATCAATTCGGAGCAGTTTACCACTGAGCTTGTGGATTCCATTAAAAATCAAAAAATTGACGCGTTTAAGGAATATTATCAGCAGATGGATCTCCTTATTATCGATGACATCCAACTCCTTTCCGGACGGGAAAAGACGCAGAACGAATTCTTTCATATTTTCAACGCCCTGTACCAGATAAACAAGCAGATCGTCATATCGAGCGACCGACCACCGAAAGCCATCCCCACACTTGAAGAGCGGCTGCGCTCACGGTTTGAAGGGGGGATGATCGCTGATATCGGCCGGCCCCACCTTGAGACAAGGGTTGCTATTCTGGAAGCGAAGATAGCTGAAAGGGAGTTTATCATCGACACCCCGGCCGTCCGTTTCATCGCGGAGAGCATCACTCAGAACATCCGGGAGCTCGAGGGAGCGCTCAACCGCGTCATCGCCTTCTGTGATTTCCACAGGGTTTCCCCAACACTTGAAAATACGGAGAAAATCCTTTCCCAACTCATCGAAAACAACAAGAAAACCATCCGGGCGGATGATATCTTCCGGGTCATCTCGGAATTCTACAATATTACAAAAGAAGACCTTGTAAAAAAGGGGAGGAAGAGGGAGATTTCTCATCCGCGCCAAGTGATGATGTTTGTTCTTCGCACTGAGCTCCAGTCTCCTTTCTCAACTATCGGGGAACTCCTCGGGGGAAGGGACCACACGACAGCACTCCACGCTTTTGAAAAAATAAACAAAAACAAAGAGGTTTCCCCTCGTCTACAAGAAGAGCTCGCTGCCATAAAAGAGCGTCTCTACTACCCATCCTGATGTATATGTTTGTATATCCGCCTTTTATGTTGTGTCTATGTGTTGTATAAAGAGGGGAGGGTTGTTGATAAAAACAAAAACTCTGAGAGGCGCCGGCTACTACCCACACCTTCTACAAAAGAATACCCCTGCTTTTATAAGAATATTTTTCAAAAACCGCCCCCTACAAACAAAAATATCACTTATCCAGATATCCACACCACTAATTATAATAATAGAATTATAAATTAAAAAATACTATTATGAAACTTATCTGCACGCAGGAAAATCTCAGTCGAGCACTTTCTTATTTAGAGAGAGTCCCAGGGAGACAAACAACCCTACCCATCCTCAGCAACTTTCTTTTGGAGACAGAAAAAGGAAGATTAAAAATTTCAGCGACCAATCTGGAAATCGGAGTAATCGCGTATATTGGAGCAAAAATAGAAAAAGAGGGGAAGGTAGCTATCCCCGCGAAACTACTGAGTAATTTTATTTATAACCTCCCCCCAGGAGAGACACTTCAACTCGAAAGCGATAAGGATAGCTTGCAGATAGTGAGCACATCCTACCAAATGAAGATAAAAGGGCTGGACGGGAAGGATTTTCCTATTATCCCACAGTATAAGGATGAATATTTCTTTTCTTTCCCAGCGCAAGCCCTCAAAGAGGCTCTCTCCCGACTCTTATTCTGCGTAAGCCTGAATAATGCCCGACTCGAGCTTACGGGCGTGCATATATTCTTCTACAAAGACCAGATCCATCTTGCTGCGACAGACAGCTTTCGTCTGGCTGAGGAGGTTATTCCTTTTGCGCAGCCGGGAGATGGGTATGATAATTTCCTCTCTCAGAATCCATCACTCATCCTTCCTGGAAGCACGCTGCAGGAGATTGTGAGGGTGATCTCTCCTGAGAGCAAAGAGGTGAAAGTCGCCCTGCAGGAGAACCAGGCTTTCTTTGAGATAGACGGGGTGCAGATCATCTCCAGGATCATCAACGGGAAGTACCCGGACTACAAGCAGATCATCCCCAAGGGCTTCTCCTTTCAGGCGATGTTAGAGAGAGACGCCTTCCAAAGAGCGGTGAAGATTGCAAGCGGCCTCTCCTCCTATAATGCGGGAGAGATTACTGTTTCCTTCCGTCCGGCAGAGAAACAATGTGTGGTGTCCTCGCAGTCCCAGGCGGTCGGCGAGAACAAAACTGTTGTGCCGGCAGAAATAATGAAGGGAGAGATTCCTCTCACCATCGTTTTCAACCCACGCTACGTTTTGGAAGGCATCAGCGCGCTTTCAGGAGAAAAAATTATTTTCTTGGCGAATGACGGGGCGAGCCCGGCAGCCATGCGGGTACAAAGCGGCGTCAACCCAGCGCTTACGGACAGGTACCTCTATATCGTAATGCCCATACGCAAGTAATGTTATGAAGACACTGAAGGAGCTTCTCCCGACAAAGCGCCGCTCCGCGCCGAGAGAGTTCGATGAAAAAATGATTTTTCATATCGCCAAAAAGGCCATAGTGGAGGAGTATGGTGTGCGTGGCGGGGAAAATATCATCCCGGTGTTTTATAAGGAGAAAAAACTTTTTCTCGCGCCGCGGAGCTCCCTATGGGCGAGCGAGATACTTCTCCAGAGAGAACACCTTGCCAGACTGATGAATGATGCCATCGGGACGGAAGAAATAAAAGAGATAGGGGTCGCCCGGCAGCAATGACCAAAAAGCCGCTGAATGGAGGCTCGTGTCGCCAAGGATCCGGCGTTAGTTCACTTCCATGCTTTTTTCATCTCTCGCCTTGTTTCCGTTCTTATCCTTCACTTCCGCTTCTATCGTGAGAGTGGCGGGGCTCGCGGGAGTGGTGTATGACACGGAGTATGGTTTCGAGGACGAGGAGCCCACAGAGGAGCCGTTGACCGAGTATGTGACACTCTCCACGTCATAGGCGGCATCTACGCTGGCGGAGAACGTCACCAATGAGGAGGCGCCAGCGCTGCCGGGCGCGGAGAGGCTTATCTTCGGAAGGTATTCTTTGAAGTCGTCTTCTTTGCACTCATTTTTCGGCGGCTCGGCCACGACGACCCCTTTCTGCTTTTCATACCAGTTCTCCACGCCCTTTTCCCAATTCTTGTATTGAGGATCGCGGTCCGGCTTGTCGGGGATCGGCCCGCGCGGATCGTCGCGACTGACGTAATAGAGGATATCGTGGTCGCTCACGAAATCCTTTTTGTCGACATCCTTGTCTCGGCAGTATTTGTTTGCCAGGCAATACCTGTCTTTTTCTCCGGGAATCTCGCACACCTTGAGGTTTTCTTCTTGCTCAAGCTTGCCCGCGAGCATCGGCTTGTTCGTTTTCCCTTCGCCCTCGCCGATCTCGTCGTCTGGGGTATACTTGGGGAATTCTTCGATGGCATAGTTCGTGAGCGCCTTGTCCAGGAAGGCGCGCCAGATCGGGGCGGCGACATTCACTCCGTCCGCGCCCTCAACCATCGCCCGGTTGTCATTGTTTCCCGCCCAGACGCCCACGGCGAGCGATGGCGTGTATCCGATGGTCCATCCGTCACGGAACTCATTCGTGGTGCCTGTTTTCGCGGCCACGGGGCGGCTGTCAAAGCGCAGCGGCGAGCTTTCCCCGAATACCCATGCCCGGTTGTCATTATTCGAGAGGACGGAGTCAAGCATAGCGACATATTTCTCATCGACGATGCGCTCTCCGGCGTCTGCCTTGAATTCCTCCAGAGTGGCGCCATCCGCGTCTTCTATGCGCAAGATGGCCGTCTTCTGATGCTTGATACCTCCGGTCGCGAGCGTGCCGTAGGCGCTCACATGATCCAAGAGCTTTACTTCGCCGCCACCCAGAACAAGCGAGAGTCCGAGCTTGCTCGGGTCATTCAGCCCGGTAATACCGAGACTTTTTGCCAGCGAGATGGCGTCTTTGACACCGACGAGATAGAGAGTCTTGACGGCCGCGATATTGAGCGATCCGCCGAGCGTTTTCATCATCGGAAGCGGGCCGTGGGACTTCCCGTCATAATTATTCGGTTCATAGCTCTTGCCTTCGGCGGTCTCAAACTGCGTCTTCGTATCGTAGAGGATGGTTTCCGGGAGGTAGCCCTTGGTGAAAGCGGCGAGATAGACGTACGGCTTGAAAGAGGATCCCGGCTGGCGGTCGCGGATAGCCACGTTCACCTGGCCGTCGATGGAGGTATCGAAATAATCCTTGGAACCGACCATCGAAAGGATCTGGCCAGTTTTCGGATCCATGGCGACCAGGGCGGCGTTTTCCGCTTTCCATTTCTTGTTGTTTTCGGCCCCTTCGCGCACGGCCTGTTCGGCGATCTGCTGCTTGTCCCAGTCGAGGGTGGTGATCACCTTGAAGCCGCTTTCTTCCACGGCGCGATCGCCGTACTTCTGCTGGAGATAATCCTTGATATACATCACGAAATGCGGGGCTGCGATGATGTCTTTTTGCGGCGAGAGCTTGTCGAGAGTCGGGACACCTATCGCCTCGTCAGCCTGCCCTGGCGTGATATATCCGAGCCGGGCCATGGTTTTCAGGGTGAAGTCCTTGCGCCCGATAAGCGCGTCGCGACGGGATCCGTAGGGGGAGTAGTAGGCGGTGGCCTGCGGGAGCGCGGCGATGAGCGCGGCCTCGTCGAGGGTCAGTTCGCGTGCCGGCTTTCCGAAGAACGTCTGGGCGGCGGCCTCGATGCCGTAGGCGTTCGATCCGTAGGGAATCTCGTTGAGATACATCGCGAGGATCTCGTCTTTGGAAAACTTCGTCTCCACCTCGAGCGAGAGGATGACCTCCTTCACTTTCCGGACGAGCGTTTTCTCGTTCGTGAGGAGCGAGTTCTTCACGAACTGCTGCGTGATGGTGGATCCTCCCTGGGCCTTGCCGAACTCGATGATGTCTTTGAGGATCGAGCGGACGATGGAGGTCAGCTTGATGCCGTAATGGCTGTAGAAGTCCTGGTCTTCGAGGCTGATGGTGGCGTATTTGACGACATCGGGCATATCGGAGAAAGGGATGACCGTGCGCTTCTCTTCGCCGTGCACCTCATAGAGGAGCTTCTCGCCGGTGCGGTCATAGATCTTGGTCGACTCCGGAATGACGCGCTTGTTCACTTCCCCCGGATTCGGGAGATCCTTGGCGATGTAGGCGAACGCGCCGACAATGATGATGGCGGAAAGCGCGGCACAGAAAAGAGCCGTTTTCCAGAAGATGTTCCAAAAACGGCTTTTGGGCTTTATTTCGCCAGGAACTCGGCGTTTTTTACGGAAAAAGCGCATAGCAAATACTCACAAAGGTATCTTCATTGTATACCACGAAAAGAGAGGAAAGGGAAGCCGTAAAAGCCCACCCTCGATATATGCCTAGACCTTGCTCCGCCGCATCCCCCGTCCTTTCTTCCCCAGCAGCTTCAAGATCTCCCCAACCACATTTATTTCCGGGAACACATTTTCAAAAACCTTGAACTGTGCCATCGTATTGATTTCAATCACTCGCGCCTGTCCAGACACATCGATCAGTATGTCGATGCCCGCAAAATCGATATCAAGTTTTTTCCCGACAGACGAGGCGAGCGCCAGCACCCGCGTCTCATTTCCTGCCCGCTCGTGCTTCGCGCCCCAGACATTTGTTCGCCATTCTCCCTTCGGAGCCGTCCTTTTCACCGGGCCGAACACGTTCTCGCCTATAATAAAGACGCGGTAGTCGCCGGATATCCTGTAGTATTTTTGAAATATATACAGCTGGCGGTCGCGCTCCCTTGTCTTGGTGAACCGCAGGAACTCTTTTTGAGAGCGTATCTTAAAGACCTGCTTGCCAAGGCTGCCATTGGCGATCTTGGCGACAAATGGCACGCCGAGCCTTTTCTTGACAGCAGGGAACGCCAGCCTCTCCCCATAGAAGGTTTCGAGACAGGGGATGTCGTTTGTCTGGAAAAGAATCTGCTGGCGCAGTTTGTTCGTATTTTGCAGGCGCAAGTAGAGCCGATCATTCAAGAGAGGGACATCCTTATTCTTGCAGTACTCGGCGACAAGACTCAGCGGGGTAATGGAGTTGACGGAGCTTCGCAAGACTGCGGCGTCGAAAGAATCCAACAGGGTGCCCCGGCCGGTAGAGATCGTATTCTTTCCGCCATCAAAAACCAGGTCTTTCCAAGAAACAAAAGAGAGTTCGTGGCCGACGCGAGCGGCTTCCTCTGAAAACCTTTTGGAAGAGTAGGCGGAGGCGTCGTCTATTATTATGCAGATGCGCATAGGGCGTTGTTGTTCGGATCAAGATGCGTCAGATCGGGCCCAGCTTATTTTTGAATACCTGGAGCAGGGACCGGTACATCCTGATCATGGAAGGTTTCTCTTCCGGCGTGAAGTAGAGCCCTGGCATCGAATTCAGCTCGACAACCCACGGTCTCCCGCTCCTGTCGAACATGATGTCGATCGTATAGATACGCGGAGCAAATGACCTGAAAACCTTGCCAGCTCTCTGTATGATAGGGGAGACGGACGCCGGGACGCGCTTGTTCGGCACTATTTTCAAGCTTCCGCCTTGGGCAAGATTGGCGAGCAAGGCGCCGCTTCTCGGCTCACGGATATATGCATAAACAAGCCTTTCATTTATCAAGACGAGCCGAAAATCATGTGTGCCCCCTCCGATACCGGGAACGCCACCGGAAGAATCTATGAACTCCTGGACAATGTGTTCGTCATCGAGAGCGACTTTTTTGGCGGCCTTCTTTGAAACGATGCGGATTCCTTTCCCGCCACTTTCGCTTATGGGCTTGATGACGGCCAGGGGCGTTTTGATCTGAGGGAGTATTTTTTGAAGCTCTTGATTTTTTCTTACGATGAAGCTCTCCTTGCTCCACTCTGGAAAGAAATTACTTGTGATAAACTTATCATCTATAAGCTGGGTAAAGCGGAGATCATTGGTGAATGGATAGCGTTCGGCTATGAGACTTTTTTTATAATACACCTCCATGCGGGCCTTCGTCTTATCATAGATGAGATCCGGTCTGATATTCTTCACCCGTTTCCAGCCGCCGCCCTCCCCGGTATATATCCAGGCGTATTTGAAAAAATGATTTTTGTAGTCATACCATTGATATGAGGCGCGATACATCTGCACGCCATTTTTCCGACACAGGGAATAAAAGTGTTCGTATGAGTACTGATAGTCTTTGTTCGCGAACGGGACGCTTTGCCGCCAAGAGCTTTTCCCAAAAAGAATCATCACTTTTTTCATGCCCTTTGAAGTTATTTATTTACATCGATGAGAAATTTTTGCAGGTGCTTTCGCCCGATAATGGCCTGGTAGTCAAGATGGGCGCGATCTATGATAGAGACTTTCGCCGGGACAACGAGCGTGTCGATGACGCATTCGATGCGGATCATTGGCCGGTAGGACGCTCCATGCGACGATTTGATAGGAATGGTGTCAGCTAGATCCGGAATTTCGGAAAACAGCGCTGTGCGCTCGTCTTTCGTGAGTTCTGCCATCACGTCCCGACCCGCCACTTTTTCTTCGAAAATACGGAGCGTATCCGCGAAACCCAGCTGTTTTGCGAGTTCGGTATCGATAGCCGTCGAGTCGGCGCCGGTATCGATTTTCGCTTCCACCTCGATTTCTTTGCCATCCTTGCCGATGAACCGCACCTTTTCGATGCTGCCGATGACGCGTTTGCCGGAGAGTTCCTCGATCTCTTCTTCAATTTCGCCGCCGAACAGATTCATTCCGACGCGCATCCCGCGCTCAACCGTTTTTATCTTGAGTCCCGAGACACGATCCAGACGGCGCTTGAGCCCGGAGAGATTCGCCAGCTGGATAGAGAGTCCCGGGCGCGCGTTGAGCTCGAGGATGACGGGCCCGCGCTCGCGGTCGATAGCGATATCGGCGCCGAGAAATCCCAAGCCCGATACCTCCTGGGCGACGACTGACATGCGGAGGATATCCTTCCAATGGGGGATCCTGATGCCGGAGAGCGGGAGCCTGGTACCGGGGGCGTATTCGATAATGTGGCTTTTGCCTGAGATGGCGCTTGTCGTCGTGCCGGTCGCGAGGTCGATGCCCACGCCGATAGCGCCTTGCTGGAGGTTGGCCTTGCCGTCGGAGGTGCGCGTGGGGAGGCGGAGCATCGCCATCACCGGGACGCGGTTGTAGACGATGATGCGGATATCCGGGATGCCTTTGAACGCGTAGGGCTTGAACAGCTTCAGGAGTTTCAGCCGCTCCTCGAAGAAGGCGATATCAGGGATGTTCGAGAGGGAAAATGATCCGTCGAGAATATTCCGGATATGGTTTTTCAGGTCCTCGATGGTGACGCGCGACCCATCGGCCTTGATCCAGTCACCACCGTCCCCGCCTGCAACGCTCGCTCGATTTTCTTCCACAGAATTTTCTGGTGTATCCGCCGGCTGGCGGAGGGCAGGTTTCTTCCTCCCGTATACGACGAGGATGCCCTCGCCGCCGAAACCGCGATTCGGCTTGAGCGCGAAGCTGTTCGGAAGCATGGCCCAGTCGAACCGCTCGAGCTCGCCATGATTTCTGATCTTGGCGATGAGCGCCGGCACGCCGAGATCGTTTTTCTTCAGGACGCGTTTGCAGAGGAGCTTGTTGTCAGCGATCTCACGGCCGCGTTTGCGGTTATACGGCCGGACGTAGTCGAGGTTTCTCGCGTTCATACCGAGCAGCCCGCCGCTTTTTTTGAAAAAATCGAACATAGAGAACAAGGTTTATGAGGCAGGATTGAGCATTGAAAAACCCTGCTTTAGAGGTGGCGGAGAATTTTTCGGAAACGGAAATATTCCGTGACGCGCAGCCCGGTCCATTTTCCGAGAGAGAAATTGATGAGGAAGGTGAAGAGCACCGCCCAGGGGTAGCTGAGCAGCAGTGCCGCAAGGGCGTTCCATCTGACGAGGTAATAGCCGATGACGGAAATGACGAGCGTCTCTATGGCCAGGACGAAAGCGGCGCGGCTCCCTTTCTCTATCTGTGTCGCGACGAATTTTTCGGCGAGCGTGATCATGATGAGGAGCGGGAAGATGGAAATGGAGGCGAGTCCGGTACGGCCGTAGATGCCGCCGATGACGAGGATGAAGAGGATGGCGAGCGAGATGACGGAGAGCGTGATGGCGACGCGCGGGAGGTAGAGCAGGCGGAACCGCTTCAGGGCGAGGCGCGTGACCAGGCCGACTAAGATGACGCTTACGAAGATGGCGATGCCGTACTTCAGGCCGTTCGGATCGAAGGCGAGGAGGGCGAACGTGATGATGGACGGGGTATAGATGCCGAAGGCCTTGATCCCGACGACCTGGCGGAAGAACGCCACGAGGGTCGCGACGAGGGGCAGCATCAGGAGCAGCGTGACGGTCTGCAGAGGCACGCCTTGCTCTACGAAGAACGCGACGAGGGGATGATAGGGCATAAGAAAAGAATCAGGAATTAAGAATCAGGAATCAAAATTAAGAAAATTTTCCGAACCGCACTTTGTTGAGTATTGAATTTAAGCTTGATTCTCAGCTCACAATTTTCCACTCTTCAGCACATTCTCCATTTTCCGGCGGCTGGCATGGCAGAGCGCGATGGCCAGGGCGTCTGCCGCGTCGTCCGGCTGCGGGATCGCGGAGAGCCTGAGGATAGCCTTCACCATCGATTGTACCTGAGACTTGTCCGCGCGCCCATAATTCGTCAAGGCCTGCTTCACTTCGAGCGGCGTGTAACCGGAAATACTGACACACAGATTCTCCAGTGTCAAGAGGATGCAGCCGCGCGCCTGGGCGACCGCAATGATTGTTTTTTGGTTCTTGAAAAAGAAAAGCTCTTCCACGGCGGCCTCCTCGGGCCGGTACTTGCGAACGATATCGGAGATGCCCCGTGATATCTCCGATAGACGCTTTTCAGGAGAGAGCGTTTTCGATGTGCTGATATGGCCGAAAGCGACAACGGTTGTTGCCCCGCCGTTTGTTTCTATGATGCCCCAGCCGACGGTTGCCGTGCCGGGATCGATGCCAAGAATACGCATACATCAGTGACTGTTTATTATCGGTTATCCCACACCCGCTGTACGTCCGGATGGTCATCGAGTGTTTCGAGAAGTCTCTCGAGCACTTCCGATTCTTGTGTTGTTGGTGCGCTGGTTTGCGTTGGAATGTAACCGAGCTTGGCATCATCATGGGTGAGACCCTTTGATTCGAAAAATTGTTTGACGGCTTGCAGTCTTTCGATAGATGTTACCACAACGAAAACATCATCGTGAATAAAGAAATCATCTGCTCCGGACACAAGGGCCTCATTCTCGAGCTGATTCTTTGGATGTTTCTTCAGGTCGAACGTGATGAGCCCGGCACGCCGGAACATGAAGCTGACCGATCCAGATGGCACGAATTTTCCCCCGCCCTTTGTAAGAATACTCCTTATTTCGCTTACCGTACGATTCTTGTTGTCCGTCGCCGTTTCGATGAGGAGCGCGACGTTGCCATGGCCGCCCGCCTGCCGGACGGGCAGGTACGCCTCATAGGTGCACTCCTCGATGTGCGCTCCCTCTTTCAATTCTCCGGTGCCGCGCTTGATCGCGCGCTCGATGTTGTCTTTGGGCATATTGACAGTACGCGCCTGATCGATGGCGAGCCGGAGCGCGAAGTTTGTGTCGGGGTTGCCGCCACCGCGGCTCGCAGCGACGATGATGTTGCGGCCGTACTTCGTGAACATCGCCGCCCGCTTTGCGTCGTTGATGCCCTTATGGTGTTTGATGCCAGCCCAATGGGAGTGTCCGGACATAGTGGAATGGAATAGCGAATACAGAATCTAGAATCAGGAAAAAATACGAAGAAAGAAGTTTTTCCGGGCTTCTCAAGAGAAACGAGCCTTCAGATGATGGAATCATCCGCTGGTGAGCTGTCCGCCGCAGCTTCTCGCGGACCGGTACCCGGCTTGCGCCGAGAGAGCTCCATAACCATATCTTTGATATGGTAAGGATCGGGTACCTGGCGGAAGATGAAACGGTTTTCTTCGCCGGCGGTCTGTACCTCGACATCGCCATAATTGAGCACGGTGGGCAAGAGTCCTTCTACGATCGCCGTGACATCCTGGACGCGGAAGAAATTGAGCTCGCTGATATGCCGTACAAACAACCCCTTCTGCTCGATGTTCACGATGCGCTCGTTGGTGATGATCCAGATGTCGAAATAATAGTCAATCCAGGTGAGAAAGCCGAACAGCCAGATGAATATGAAGAATGTGTTTTCGATAAACACGAAAAAGCGCGCGTTCTGCGCACCCAATACTTCGGGGAAAACGAGAGGGATAATAAACAGGCTCGCGATCAGGAGAGCGGAGAAAACGAGTATGAGCAAGAAATGGGAGAGGATATCAAACCAGTGACGATGAATGATGTGAAGGATCTTTTCATTTTCTCTCTGTCCGCGAAAATGATAGCGATGGAATGCGTGTCGCATAGAGGAACGTGTTATTTAAAGAGAGCGAGAGAGCATGGTGTCGAGTGGTAAAGAAAAAAAGATGAGCGCATTGGTAAATACGAGAGTGGTGAAGACGACCAGAAACAATGTCACGCCGAAAAGTGCCAACCCGCGTTTGAGCGAATAACGGGTGATATGAAAGATGATGAAAAGCGCCGTCGCGATGTAGCTGAAAAAAAGTATGGTGTAGAGAAGCCCGAAGATTGATGGCATACATTTTTGTATTTGGTGGAGACTCTTGTATTTTACAGCAATTTGTCCTGCTGGTCATCAGGCATCGTGAGATCGAGATGCTTGTAGCCCTCGGCGGTGACGACGCGGCCGCGCGGCGTACGGGAGAGGAACCCGAGCTGGATGAGATACGGTTCGTAGACATCCTCGATGGTCTGGATCTCCTCTCCGGTGACTGCCGCTATCGCCTGGATGCCGGCGGGGCCGCCTTTGAATTTATGGATGACCGTCGCCAGGATATGCCGGTCGGTCGGCTCGAGACCGAGCGGGTCGATTTCATACAGGCGGAGAGCCTCTCGCGCGGTATTGCCCGTGATAGTGGGCAGGCCATTGATCTGGGCATAATCACGCACGCGTTTCAGGATGCGGTTGGCGACGCGCGGCGTCTGGCGGCTGGAGACGGCGATTTCGCGGGCGCCATTCTCATCGAGGCCGATACCGAGGATATCCGATGAGCGCTTGACGATTTTTTCTATTTCTTCGGTTGCATAGAACTCAAGTCGATGTGTCGAACCGAAGCGGTTGCGCAGCGGGTTGGAGAGGGAACCGAGTCGCGTCGTCGCGCCGATCAGCGTGAAGCGTGGCAGGTCGAGCTGGAGGGTGCGCGCTGCCGGACCCTTGCCGATGATGATATCGAGTTTGTAGTCCTCCATCGCCGGATAAAGTACCTCTTCGATCATCTTGTTCAGGCGGTGGATCTCGTCGATGAAGAGCACGTCGCCGTCCTCGAGATTGGTGAGGATGGAGCCGAGGTCACCGACTTTCTCGATAGCCGGACCGGAGGTGACTTTGATATTCACTCCCATCTCCTTGGCGATGATGTGCGCGAGCGTCGTCTTTCCGAGGCCCGCCGGACCGTAGAGCAGGATATGGTCGATACTTTCCGTCCGTCCCTTCGCGGCCTGGATGAAAATGTCCAGATGGCGTTTGATTTTTTCCTGGCCGACATACTCCGAAAAGCGCTGCGGGCGCAGGGTGTTGTCGAGATTTTTTTCGTCGGCCGGATTGTTCGGGGCGGAATGTACCATAGGAAGTGAATAGGGGCTTGATACAGGGTAAAAAGAAGCGCCTTGCCATCGCATTGTAACACTTCTTGACAAAAGAATAAAGCCGTGCTAGTATCCTATTTCGCTTAACAAGAGAATTTTAGGTTTCTCAGCCCGCCCGCCACGCTTCGCGTAGCGATTCGGGCGGGGACTATTTCATCTGTAGACAATTGGGGATCACTATCTTTTATCCTCAATCGTGGGATCGCTTGTCCAGATCCGGGTAGGGTGGTTTCGGCTGCGCTATACCTCGACACTTTTCCTTTTCTCGGACTCCTATGCTCGAGAGTTGTCTACAGTTCAAATAGTCTTCGTCAGGCGAAATGCGAAAGAAACCCGGCAAGGGTTTCTTTTGTTGTGTGGCGGAATATTTTCTACAGGTCCGTCACGCGCTGTACCTCGGCGAGCGTCGTAACGCCCTCGAGTACGGCGAGGATGCCGTCTTGGGTTAGCGTGATCATGCCGGACGCGACGGCCTTCTCTTCTATCTCGCTCACGAGCGCTCCGTGCGCGATCAGCTCGGAAATTTCTCTGCTTATGAGCAGTGTTTCAGAAATGGCCATCTGCCCCGCAAAGCCGGTGCCGCTGCAGGATGCGCAGCCCTTCCCGCGTGCGAGCGTCATTTTTTTTGTGAGCGCGTTTTTGTCCGGTAGCGATTGCAGCGTCTTCTCAATGATGGCTCTTTCTGCTGCCGTGGGGGTCACGGACTCTTTGCATTTTTGGCAGATTCTGCGTACCAAACGCTGCGCTATGAAAAGGTTGGCGGCATTGGCGAGGTCATCATTGGGAACGCCCATCGCGGTGAGGCGGGGGACGACCCCGGCAGCCGAGTTCGCATGGATCGTGGAGAGCACGAGATGCCCGGTATTGGATGACTGGACGGCGACCTGCGCGGTTTCTTCATCGCGGATCTCGCCGACCATCAGGATGTCCGGGTTCTGGCGCATGAGCGAGCGGAGCGCGGTAGCGAACGTGTAGCCCTCGCTTTCCTTCGTCTGCGTCTGGAGGATACCGGGGATCTGGTATTCGATCGGATCTTCGACGGTGATGATCTTCACCTCCGGCGTGTTGAGCCGGGAGAGGATGCTGTAGAGCGTTGTCGTCTTGCCGGAGCCGGTCGGGCCGGTGTTGAGAATGATGCCGTGGGGCTTGCCGATAGCTGTCAGGATATTCTCAAGATTCTGCTTGCGGATGTGCAGCGCGTCGAGATCGAGCTCGACGACGGACTGGTTCAGGAGCCGCATCACGATCGTTTCGCCGAAGCCGCCGAGGATCACCGAAAGGCGGATGTCCACGCGCTCCGTTTTCCCGTCAAGCGGTTTTTCGAGCGTGAGGGAGAAGCGCCCGTCGATCGTGCCGGAGCGCTCGCCCGATTTGAGTCCGGCAGCCAGCTTGATCTCGGCGATGAGCGTCGGATACTCGGTGATGGGGAAACTGGCGGCCGTCTGCAGGATGCCGTCGATGCGGAAACGCGCCTCGACCACGTCTCTTCCGGGTTCGATATGGATATCGCTCGCTTTCATCAGCAGCGCTCCGGCGAATAAGGAGGGGATGCGAAGCTTCGAATCGACCCTGGCTGCGTATGCGGCGAAATTTTTGAGGGATGAGACTTCTTTTTTCGTCGCTTCGTAAAGCTCCTCGGAAATGTGGGTGGAACGGGAGAGTTCGCTCGGCATCAGTTCGGCGTAGATGTTCTGGAGCGCTTCCGTCTGATCGGCGACGCGCCATACCTCGTCGAGCGTGGTGATGCCTTCGAGCGCCTTGAGTATCCCGTCCTGGGTCATCGTCACCATGCCGTTCTCGAGCGCCGCCCGCAGCACTTCCTGTTCGGTGCCGATATTGTTCACGATCGTCACGATTTCCTCCGTCATCATGAGCACTTCGAAAATACCGATACGCCCATGGTAGCCGGTGAAGTGGCATTTCGCGCAGCCGACTGTTTTGTAAAGAGCTTTCACTCCCTTGGGGAGCGAGATCTTGGCTTTCGGGGAAATGATAGTGATGAGCTTCATGATGGAGTTGACGGTTTCGCGTGCCGGTTCGTATGGCTCTTTGCAGTGTTCGCACAGTATGCGCACCAGACGTTGGCCGATGATGGCATTGAGCGCGGCGGTCATGAGCGATGGCTTGACGCCGAGCTCCATGAAACGGGGGATGGCGGCGCTGCTGCTGTTGGCATGAATAGTGGAAAACACGAGGTGTCCGGTGAGCGCGGCATTGACGGTGATATCGGCAGTCTCGTCATCGCGGATTTCCCCGACGAGGATCACATCCGGGTCCTGGCGGACGATGGCGCGCAGCGCGGTCGCGAAGGTGTACGCTTTGTTTTTGGAAATTTCCGTCTGGACGATGCCGGAAATAGTGTATTCGATCGGGTCTTCGACGGTGATGATCTTCATATCCGGCTGATTGATGTGATTGAGGAGCGTGTAGAGCGTCGTCGTCTTGCCGGAACCGGTCGGCCCGGTATTCAGAATCAGCCCGTTCGGTTTGGCGACCTGTCTCAATACGTCTTCGTAGGCGAGACCGCGCAGCCCGAGCGCCGTGACATCGACGATGACATCGTCTCCTGAGAGGAGGCGCATATTGATATTTTCGCCGTATTTGCCGGGGATGCTGCTCACGCGCACGTCGATGCGCCGGCTGTCGAGATCCACGAAGAAGTGCCCGTCCTGGGCTTCTTTGCGGATGTTGAGGCGCATCTTTGAAATCATCTTGATGCGCGAGATGAGGAGGCGGTAGAGTTCCTGCGGGAGCTTCCCTATTTCCTGCAGCACGCCGTCGATACGGTAGCGCAGCCGGATAGTTTCCTCTTCCGGTTCGAGATGGATGTCGCTGGCATTCAGTTTTCTCGCGCCGGCCAGGATGATTTCCATGGCACGCGAAGTATTCAGGGAATGATTTTCTTTGAGCGAGATAAGCTCTCCGAAATCTTTCTCGAATTTTTCCAGGTCGCTGTCTCCGAGTGATACGCGTACGAGATCGAGAACATCTATGAACGTGCGCTTGGCGTAGTTTTCCCAGGCGTGTTTCAGGGACGGTTCGGAAACGACATAGGGTTTTGCCTGCCATCCGCGTTCGTCCGCGAGATTTTTTATGTATTGCAGCGTTTTCTGGTCGGTAGGGTCGAGAATGGCGAAGCGGACGGCGAGCCCTTTTTTGTCAAAAATGGCCAGGTGTAATTTTTTGGCCTCAGCTTCAGGAATGAGCAGAACATCCTCGGTTCCGGCAGGAAAAACATGGAGATCGATGTAGGGGAGGTCATTTTTGATGGCGAGCATCGAAGCCTCTTCCTCGATCGATACATCGCGCATCATTTTCAGAATCGCCTGCGACTTCTTTTCTTTTTCTGGATTGATGACAAGCTTTTTGTGGAGAACCTTTACCATAGGATTTGTTTTTGGTTTACAGGGCTTTTTTCAGAAGGCTTTCTCGGTACGTCAAAACAGATGCATGGCGTGGATATTCTTTTGGGAGACTCTTACATTATTGTACTCTACATCCGCACTCTTAGGCAAAGCAAAACCCCCTTTCTGAGGGGGGGGTGGTCAGGCAAGCAAGAGCCTAGGATGTTTCTGGATGCGGGAGAAGATTCTGCAGGCGGCTCATCACGACGTGTTCCGCCTCGTCGAGGCTTTCGGCGGGAATCACGAAAGAAATCATATCGCCGCGCACGGTCCCTTCCCTGAAGCGTTCGGCGAAAAAAGCGAGCGCTTCGGCCGAGTGCGCCTTGACGATGCCGCGCACGACCCCGCTGATCTCCGGGTAGAGGATCATATACAGGTGAGCCGAGGAATAATTGCCCTTGATTTTTTCCAGCACTTGCGGCAGATCCTCGACGCGCGCGCGTGCCTGGACGAGGTCTTCGATGGTGACGAACGCCCAGATGAGCTTCAGGCTCTCGTCCCATTTCACCTGCGCCATGACGCGGCCCCAGAGCTTGAGTAGATGGAGCGGCTGGGTCTTGTAGAGCGAACGGACGATTTTCTGCTGGTCGGCGCCCTTGTCCATCAGATGCGAGGCGAGCTGGAGCGCTTTGGGCGTCGTATTGCGCTTCTGGAAGCTGTCGGTGGCGGAGATGATGCCGGTGAGCAACGCCTCGCTTACCGCTTCTGTAACGAGTGTCGGCGCGGTTTTTTCCAGCACTTCCGCGAGAATCTCCGCCGTGGAAGAAGCGGTGATGTCCATGAGATTCACCTGGCCGAACAATTCGTTTTCCGGATGATTGTCGATGTTGATGATCGGGATCTCATAGAAGATATCCGGATTATCCTCGTAGATTTTCCCCAAGTGTTCCTTGTCGGGGCTGCCTATGACGATGACCAGATCGAATTTGAACTGCGCGGGGATGAAGGAGAAATCGCGCGGATCGATGGAGCCGTTCTCCGGCGTGAGGTAGACGCGCACCTCCTCCTCGCTTTTTTCCGTGCGTACGCCGAGGATCTTGTTGCGCGACGTATTGAACGCGAGCACGAAATCCCGTGCCCCGGCGATGGCGGAGAGGATATGCTCCGGCTGAGTCAGAAACGTGAGCATTTCTTTGTCGGTATCGATATGTTCGCCTGCGAGCGTGGCAACCTTCCCGGAATTTTTCAGGAACAGCGCGAGCGCGAAAGCGCTGGCAACGGCATCGCGGCTCGGATAGCTCGGGAGGAGGATGAGCGGCGAGACAGTCTTTTTCAGGAGTTCCTGGAATTGCTGGGCAGGGGTGAGGGACATAGGGTGTAGAATCAAATGAAGCTCCAGCCCAAGGCTGGTCCGCCTACTGGCGGAAAAAGAGAGATAGTCAAAAGCGGCAGCCTTGCCTGTCGTCCCGATCCGCCGGCTGGCGGATGAGGGATCTTTTGGGCAAGTAGTCAAAAGTAGCAAGGATAGGGATAAATGTCAAACAATGGCGTCTGCTCGCCAAAAGGGCGATTTCGCGATAGCATAGGCGGTATGAAGGAATCATATATCATGGTCTCTGCCGAAGAGACGAGAAACCTCGGCAAAAAACTGGCACAGGAAATTCTGCCGGGAACACTCCTGTGCCTCGCGGGCGACCTGGGCGCGGGCAAGACGACGTTTGCCCAAGGGTTTCTCGAGGGGCTTGGTGCTGCACGGCCTTATACCAGTCCGACATTCGTCATTATGAAGCAGTATGACCTGCCTAGACGGCAGGCAGGCCTGCCTGCGCCGACCGCAAGCGGCATCGAACGCGTCTACCATGCCGATGCCTATCGTATCGAAGCCAAGGATCTCGAGACGCTCGGCTTCGCCGAATGGTGCGCGGACAAGCGAGGTATCGTCATCCTCGAATGGCCCGAACGCGTGAAAAAAATCATTCCCAAGGATGCCGCTCGTATCATTTTCTCATCTCTTTCCGAAACCACACGGGAGATCACCATTCTCTGACATATCACTTTTTACGCAATTGCGTAAAAAGTGATATCCGATGAGCAGGGAGCGGATATGGAAATATAAAAATGGGGATGAGGCGGAATCTTTGGGTATTGGAATGGAACCGTCTTCTTGATATACTGCCGCTATACTGTCTGAGAAATATATGAAAATCATAAAATCCGGAGAACACATCACCCGCGCCGAGCTGCGGGAGATGTCCGAAAAAATGTTCGGCGGAATGGTGAAAGCAGTGGTAGATATCGAACAGCATATTCTGGCCGTCGATGCCGAAATGCATGCCGATGAAGAAGCGCGCCTGCTCGAAGCATGCGGTTCCAAACAAGAAAATTTGTGGGGCATCAACTTTTACCCCGACAATGCGGAGGAAGGCTTTATCGCGTTTGATTCGATGATCAACGTGCGTCCGCGCCAGGGGAACAGGAGCAGGAATGTGGAAAACGAAGAGATACGTGGAAGGATAAGGAATATCGTGAAAGAATTCGTCGTACTATGAAAACCGTTTTTCATCAGAATGTATCCGACGCTCGCTGGCGAGAGTTCTCGCTTGTCGAACAGATGGCCAATATCGGAAGTGAGGTGGAGCGCGCGCTCCGTGGGCGCGAAAAAAACAATCCCGCCCAGTCCGAAGCGGCATTGTATCGCGGGCTGGAGCTTTTCGATATGACGCTGGAAGACCCGAAGAACTTCGGGCGGCTGAAAGAGGTGGCGCGCTCCCGCGAACTTTTCTTGGATTATTTCATCGGCGAGAACATCTATCGCTCGACCAAAGAAGCGTGGCAGAAATATTTTCTTGATTTCGCCATCGCCGCGCGCCGGTAGGGGGGATTTTTTCCTGAATAAAATAGCGGTTTTTGAGCGTGAGCGGTATACTGAAACTATGGCTGAGAAGAAGAAAACCCTGGTGCTGATCGATGGTAATGCTTTGATCCACAGAGCCTATCATGCCTTGCCGCCCCTGACCACCAAGAAGGGCGAGGTGGTGAATGCGGTGTATGGGTTCACGCTGACACTGCTCTCCGTCCTCGAGAAATTCAAGCCGGAATACATCGCGGCGTCGTTCGATCTGGCGGGGCCGACATTCCGCCACAAGCAGTTCGCGGACTACAAGGCGACGCGCGTGAAAGGGCCGGATGATCTGTACGCGCAGATTCCCAGGGTGAAGGAGCTGACGCGAGCTTTCAATATTCCGATCTATGAGCAGGCAGGATTCGAAGCGGATGATTGTGTGGGGACATTGGCGCGCCAAGCGGAAAAGGAAAACGTAGAAGTGATTATCGTGACGGGGGACAATGACGCGCTGCAGCTCGTGACGCCGCTAACGAAGGTATTTACGCTCCGCAAAGGCATCAAGGACACGGTGCTCTACGACGAACAGGCGGTAGAGGCGAAGTACGGATTTTTTCCAGCGCAGATTCCGGATTACAAGGGGCTGGCCGGGGATGCCTCGGACAATATTCCGGGAGTGGCCGGCATCGGCGCGAAGACGGCGACGGATCTGCTCAAACGATTCGGAACGCTGGAGAATATCTATGCAGCGCTTCTGGAAGTGAAAGAATCCATACGCAAGAAATTGGAGACGGACAAGGAGAGCGCGTTTCTCTCGAAAGAGCTCGGGGCGATCGATACCGCGGCGCCGGTAGCACTTGATCTGCCGGCGTGCGTCAGCCGGGATTTCGATCGCGATACCGTCACGAGACTGTTTCAGGAACTCGGATTTTTCAGTCTGATCAAGCGGATCTCTGGAAGCCAAGAATCAGGAATAAAAGAGAAAAGAAAGTCCGCCCAAGGCGGATCCGCCTCTGGCGGAAAAAAAAAGAAGATCACTACGCAAGAAGACCTGGAAAAATTCTTGGGCAAAGCCGAAACGGTGGCGGTGTATGTAGAGCAAGCGCAGGGGACGCTGTTCGGCGCGGGTATCGAGAGCGTGCACGTGGCTGTCACACCAGGCGAAGAGGCTATGATCGCGTGGAACGAGCAGACGAAAAGATTCCTCAAGGAATTTCTCGAGGATGAAAGGAGAAAAAAAACAGTCTATGACGGCAAGGCGCTGCTCCACCTTTTTCAAAAAGAAGGCATAGCGATGAAGGGGATCGGGTTTGATGTGATGATCGCGGCGTATCTCCTCAATTCCGGCGGCAACGTCGAGCTCGGCTATCTCGTGCTGGAAGTTTGCGGCGAAGAGGAAATCACAATGCCGGCGGAGAAACTCCTTGTCCTGCGCGAGACATACGATGAGCGCATCGATGAGGTCAGCGAGACTCAGAAAGACGGCAAGACGCTCCGTCTCATTTTCGAAAAAATAGAGATGCCACTGCTCGCCGTGTTGTTCGAAGTGGAAACGAACGGCGTTTATCTCAACACGGGGAAATTCCGCATACTTTCCGAAGAACTGAAAGAAGAGCTGGCATCGCTGGAAAAAGATATCTATGAATTTTCCGGTCGCGAATTCAACATCAATTCCCCCAAGCAGCTTTCCGAGATTCTTTTCCAGGATCTGAAAATCCCGACGACGAACATCAAGAAAACGAAAACGGGCATCTCGACTGCATCGATGGAGCTTCAGAAATTGCAGGCCTATCCGATCGTCGCGAAGATCGAAAGCTACCGTGAACTGTTCAAGCTGAAAACGACCTATCTCGATGCCTTGCCTCTGTTGGTAGGGGGCGATGGGCGGCTGCATACGACCTTCCATCAGGCGGTGGCCGCGACGGGACGGCTGTCTTCTTCCGATCCGAACCTGCAGAATATTCCCGCGCGCAATTCGTGGAGCGAACGCATCCGGGGAGCCTTCGAGGCGGGAGCGGGCAATGTCCTGATCGGCGCGGATTATTCGCAGATCGAGTTGCGCGTGATGGCGCACCTCTCGGGAGACAAGGCGCTCTGCGAGGCTTTCCGCAAGGGCGAGGATGTCCACACGACGACGGCCTCCGTGGTGTACAAGGTGAAACCGGAAGAGGTGACAGCGGATATGCGCCGCCAGGCCAAGGTATTCAATTTCGGCATCATGTACGGGATGGGCAGTTTCGGCCTCTCGCAGGCGGCGCAGATCGAGCAGAAAGTCGCGGCGCAGTTCATCGCGGCGTATTTCAAGAAGTTCGCCGGCGTCGCGAAATTCATAGAAGAGATGAAACAGGGCGCGCGCGAGAGGGGCTACGTGGAAACCGAGCTGGGGCGCCGCCGCTACACGCCGGAAATCGTCAGCCAGAACGTGCAGGTGGCGCGGTCTGCCGAACGGATGGCGATCAATATGCCCATCCAGGGGCTGGCTGCGGATATCATGAAACTCGCGATGCTGAAAGCCCAGGAGTTGGTCGATAACTTCAATAATGACGCTCACCCGCCCGCATCGCAAAGCGAAGCGTTTCGGGCAAGGATGGTACTGCAGGTGCACGATGAGCTTATCTTCGAAGCGAAAGCAGGGCACGCGGAAGCATTCGCGGCGCGGTTGAAAGAATCCATGGAAAGCGCGTATACTCTCAAGGTACCGCTCATCGTGGAAACCGCCATCGGTAAAAATTGGGGAGAAATTTAAAAGCCCCGGTAAGCCGGGGCTTTTTGATCAATGAGGTTTCGTTGTTTCAAGCAGCTTCTCCAGTTCTTCGCGGAGCCTTTGTACTCTCGCTCTTGTTTCCGGGTCTCGGAGCTCCTCATTGTGTTCGCCGATCCAGTGCTCGATATTGTCCAATACGCTGCTGAGCTGGTCGGGCTCAAGCTGCCTGATTTTATCCTCGATGGCCGCTTGTTGGGCAAACTGGGCGTTTTTCTTGGCTATTTCTTCCGGTGTTTCAAAGTGCATCGGCATACTCTTAATTTTTATTGGGATTATTACGGGGATTATAGAAAAAAACTCAGTTTGTGTCCGCCTTTTACTTCTTTAGTATAGCAGAGAAATGACCGCAAGGCAATGCTCTTGTGGTATTTACGCACAAAAAGCCTTACAATGGGGATGCAGTAAATTATATACATAATATGCCGGAACTTCCCGAAGTGCAGACGGTCGTGGCGCAATTGGATCGGAAAATCGTCGGGAAAACGATCGGCGGTTTCTGGAGCGACTGGAAGAGGAAGATATTCCCCTCGTATGCCGTGTTCGCGAAACAGGTGAAAGGCGCGAAGGTGCGCGCGGTCAGGCGCCTCGGCAAGCACATCGTGATCGACCTGGGCAACAGCTATTCGATCGTGGCGCATTTCAAGATGACGGGACATTTTCTGGTGAAAAATCGGAGGAATCGGGAGTCGCCAGCGTTCACGGAGGACAAGACCAACGGCTATATCCATCACATCGTCGCCTTTGCCGACGGCACGACGCTCGAGTTCTCCGATATGCGCAAATTCGGCTGGCTCTGCGCCGTGAAAACGAGCGAAGTCGAGACGCTCCCGAGTATCGCCTCGCTCGGCATCGACGCGCTGTCGCCGACACTGACGCAGCGGCGTTTTCAGGAGCTGTTTTCCGGAAAAAAGAAACGCCCGATCGGAGTCGCGCTGCTCGAGCAGCATCTCATCGCCGGCATCGGCAACATCTATCGGAACGAGGCGCTCTATCTCGCGGGCATCCTGCCGATGCGGCACGCCGGGACACTGGCGCGGAACGAATGGGAGAAACTCCTCTCGGCGATCAAGCGCGTCCTGCGCAAAGCGGTGAGACTGCGCGGCACGAGCGATGGCGACTTCCGCGATACGGATGGGCTGCAGGGCGGGTTTCAGCGTACGCTGTACGTGTACGCCCGTACCGGGGAGCCTTGCAGAAAATGTGGTACAATGATAGTGCGGAAGAAAATCGGACAGCGCAGCGTTTTTTATTGCCCGCGCTGTCAACAATGACCCCGAGCCCGTCGAAGGGTCAGGGATAATCAAGGCATATAACATCATTATGGACAAAAGAAAAAAAATCATCGTCGCGCTCGTAGCCGTCGCGCTCGCCGGCCTGATCGGCTATTTCGTATTCGGAAACAAATCAGCGCGCCAGCCGATCGAGCTCAATAACAAGAACCAGTCGCCGACGACCGTTTCGACCGGCCCGGCCAATACCGGAGAGGTCAGCCCGATTTCCGGATTGCCGTGCGAGAATTGGAACCGCCGCCCATTGGCGGTGATGCAGCCGGGGGACGTGACGGCCCGGCCGGCAGCGGGGTTTTCCGAAGCGGATATGGTGATAGAGATGCCGGTGATCACCGCGAGCGTCACGCGCCTGATGGCGGTGTACATCTGCAATACGCCGCCCGAAGTAGGCTCGATGCGGAGTGCGCGGCATGACTTCATTCATCTGGCCAAAGGCCTGGGCGCCATCTTTATTTCCTGGGGACGATCGGAATCGCATTCCGAGAGCGATCCCGTGGGACTCGCCAAGGGCATCCTGGATCGTGGAGAAATCGAGAGCATCAATTGCAACGGGGACGCCGGCAAGTCGGCGAATGCCTGCGGGGACAACCCGTGTTTCCGCAAGGAAGGAATGGCGCGCGGAGTGGATAGCGGCTACAGCAATCCGGAAAAATTCCTTGCCTGTGCCAAAGAGTTCGGATACAACTTGGAAAACAAATTCTCCGGATACAGGCATATCGCGGAGGCGGCTCTGGAAAGCCGGCCGCAGGGCGGGCATCTGCGTGTCGCGTTCGCCGGACCGTTCGCGGCTGAATATGATTATGATCGCGGGACGAACAGCTATCTGCGCACCTGGGGCAATGTTCCCGATGTCGATCGCAACAACAAAGAGCGCAATGCTCCGAAGAACGTCATCGTCGTCATGGCGAAGTCTGATCAGATCGAGGGACAGTACAACAACGTGCAGCTCGGTGATCCGTGGTATGACGAGACCGATAGCGGCGACGCCTTCTATTATATGAACGGCGGGCAGTTTCGCGGCACGTGGAAGAAAGACAAATCCGATATCGCGAGCAAGCTCGCCTTCTTCGACGAATCCGGCAATGAGGTGGCCTTCGTTCCTGGCCAGATGTGGGTAGAGGTGCTCGAGCCCGGCCAGACGCTCAAGTGGGAGCCTATTCAGTAAGCAGTCAACAGACAACGATCAACGAAAAAGCGGGCCAGTGCCTGCTTTTTGTTTCTTGTGTATAATGAAGCTGTTGTCTGTCATGTGTTGTCTGCTCTATGATTTTATTCGTACATGGTGAAGACGCCTTCCGGGTGAACGGGCGGCGGGGCGTCATGCAGAAAGCGTTTGTCGCGAAATATCCGGCGGCCGAGATTTTCGTCTTCGATTTCGAGGATCAGGGGACGACTGACGACGTGCGCCGCGCGCTCGGCGCGTGCGCAGGAGGGCTGTTCGCGACGCGGAAAATGGCGGTATTCCTTCACCCGTTCGAGCTCGGAGAGGCGAGCGAGAAGCTACTGCTGGATTTTCTCGAAAGTTTCACGGAGAACGCCGGAACCGAGGTCACGCTGCTGCTCGTCAGTCCCGGCAAAACGAAGAAAGCGCATCCGCTCGCGCGTTTTCTCGCGAGACATGCCAGGGAAGAGGCGTTCGGAAAACTGGACGAGAAGTCCGTTGCCGACCATATCAGACGCGAACTGGCGTCGATCGACGCGGAGGCGGGCTTTTCCCGCGAGGCGCTCTCGGTGTTCGCGGCCTCTCTCGGTACCGATACGGCGCGCATCCGATCGGAGCTGGAAAAACTCTCGACTTTCAAGCCGGGAGGGGTGTTCGAAACTGACGACGTGACGCTGCTCGTCGGCACCGCTCCGGAAAACGCCATCTTCGCGGCACTCGACGCGCTCAGCCGCGGAGACAAGAAGCATGCCCTGTTCCTCTTCCATCGCGAGGCATCCGGCCCGGAAGGGGCGCATCCGATATTGTCTATGTGCGCGTGGCAGGTCCGGAGACTGCTCCTCGTGCGGGAGGCGTTCGACAGGGGGATGAAGCGCGTGCCGGATGTCGCGGCAGAGACCAAGCTGCCGCCGTTTGCGGTGCAGCAGATGCTCGGAAGGATCGACAGCCTGCCGCTTTCGCGCATCAAACGCGGGCTTGCGACGCTCTCCGATTTCGATACGAAGTTCAAGCAGGGCGGCATGGATCCGCATGTGGCGCTCGATCTCTTCATCTGGCGGTTCTGAGCCGGTATCAGGCAGCGGACCTCAGGTATTTTGCACAAGATCAAGGATACAAAAAAACCAGCGGAAGGCTGGTTTTTGCATGATACCTGATACGGGATACTTGATACGCCCAGCTACTTCTTCATCGCGATATTTTTCACGAGGGCGTTGAGACGGGATTTCTTGCGGGCGGCGGTGTTCTTCTTGATGATCTTTTTCTGCGCGGCCTTGTCGAGAGCCTTGCTTGCCGTCTTGAGCCACTCCTGCGCCTCCTTCACGTTGCCGGCGCTTACGGCTTCGCGCGTCTTCTTGATGGCGCTTTTGACGGTACCGGTCACTATCTTGTTGCGCAGGGTATTCTTGGCGGTTACGCGCATATACTTCTTTGCGGATTTCTTGATCGGCATAGGGTTGAGGTTAGGGTTTGAAGATTAATTAAAAACAAAGGCAAAACATCGAAATGAGACGTATTCTTTTTAGCATGATCAAACATTTTTTGCAAGAGAAAAGCTACACATTACCGGGAATCCCGGAATACTTGACAGTTCCCGGGATTCCCGGTAATATTAGGATATGAAAATATTCATACCAAATAGTGCTTTTTTAGGCAACATCAATCCATTTTTAAAAGGATTTGATCCTAAAAATCCTGAAAAATTCGAAATAAAAGCGAACGAGAAATGGATAGCCATTCACCCTGTTGTTCTTGCTATGATTGCGGCCTTGGGTCTCCCATTGAAAGCCGATAAAGTTTTTTTTGAAAAACTAACAGCAAAATCAGCCCATTATTTGGAAAGGATGGGGTTATTCAAGTTTCTCGGAATTGATTCTGGAATAAAAATTACCGAACATGAACCGGCTGGTAGATTTATTCCGCTGACTCAAATCAATAACTCCCAGGAACTGTCAGGATTTATTACGGAAATCATCCCGCTCCTCCATCTTAATCCGCTTCAGACGGATGCTATGCGCTATGTGATCAGTGAGCTTGTGAGAAATGTGATAGAACACGCAGCTTCTCCGGTAGGGGCGATCGTTGCGGCACAATACTATCCAAAAACCAATACTATAAGAATTGGTATCGCAGATGTTGGCGTGGGAATAAAAAGAACAATTAACAGGTCTCATCCCGCAGAAACTGACCTCGAAGCCATTCGGTTGGCTTTGACGCCCGGGATAACTGGCACAACAAGTCGCGAAGGAGGAACCGAGTCGAATGCCGGCGCTGGCTTGTTTTTTATTAAGTCCATAGCCAAGGTAAGTAGGGGATTTTTCATGATTTATAGTGGAGATGCTCTGTATAAGCTTTTGAAGGAACCGTCAGGGTCAGGGAAATTGAAGAGACTTTTTGCAGATCCGTTCAAAGATAAGCACTCAATTGAAGAACTGCTTCCTTTTTGGCAGGGAACTGTTGTCGGAGTAGATATATCGCTTGATGACACTCAGGAATTCTCGAGCCTTTTAGATCTTATTCGAGAGGTATATTCTAAGACGGTGAGAGAAAGAAAAAGAGAGAAATATAGAAAACCAAAATTCATATGATCAGTATAAGGTTAAAAGAAAAGGTGGGGTCTTTTGCGGAGAACAAGGATGTAGCAAGAGATATCCGTATGAATATTATTATTCCAGCTTTGGAAAAAGGAGAGATGGTAACTTTGGATTTTCAGGGGATTGATTCTGCAACGCAGTCTTTTGTCCATGCCTTGATCAGTGATTTAATCAGAAAATATGGAGGCGAGGTGATTGAGAAGATTTCTTTCAAGTCCTGTAACGAAGTTATACGGAAAATTATAACTATCGTTATAGACTATATGCAGGAAAGTAGTAATTAATTTTTACTTTTATGATCGCGCAATTGGAAGGGAAAATTGCCGGAATCAAGGGAAATTCCGTGATACTCTCGGTCGGGGGAGTGGGATACCAGGTCTTCGCCTCGGCGTATACGCTGGGCAAAGTCGCCGGTATGGATCAGGCGCTGTTCCATATCCATACTCATGTCCGGGAGGATATGTTGGCGCTTTACGGATTTCTGAATGAGGATGAACTCTCGATGTTCGAGCTCCTCATCTCTATTTCCGGCATCGGCCCGAAGGTGGCGCTCTCGATCCTCTCCATCGCCGATGTGAAGACGATCCGCACCGCCATCGTGAATAGGGATCCGGGCATCCTGACGCGCGTCTCCGGCGTTGGCAAGAAAACGGCCGAACGCGTCATCGTGGAGCTGCAGAACAAGGTGGAGTCGGTGGATATCGAAGATCAGGCGGGAGCGCTCGCCGGGCAGGACGCCATTGAGGCGCTCGCCTCTCTCGGCTACTCCATCACCGAGGCGCGCGAAGCGCTGAAATCGGTGTCGGCCGACGTGACCGATGTCGGCAAGCGCATCAGGCAGGCGCTCAGGAATCTGGGGAAAAAGCATTAAGAGCCCGCGCGTCATGAAAACCACGGAATTCCTCCAATCCGAACACTGGCTCCGATTTCAGGAGGCCGCAGGAAGAGACATCATCAGGTTTTCCGATGGTGGTTTTTCGGCGAACGGCATCATCCATACGCTGCCGATCGTCGGGAAGTACCTGTACGTGCCGAGAGGGCCGGTGGGTGAAATTTCCAATTTCCAATTTCCAATTTCCAAACTGATCGAAGAAGCAAAAAAACAAAAGATGAAATGGATACGGATCGAGCCGGAGACGGAAGAGGCGCTGCGGGAATTCAAGAGGATTTTTGGCAAGGATATGGTCAAGGCGCCGCATGATACGCAGCCGAGGGAGATTCTCGTGGCGGATATTTCACGGAGCGAGGAAGAGCTGCTCGCCGCTATGAAATCGAAAACCCGCTACAATATCCGCTTGGCGGAAAAGCACGGCGTGAAAGTCTTCGAAACGCGGGAAAAAAAGTATCAACAGGCATTTCTCGACCTGATGCAGGCGACGGCCGATCGCAAGGAGATCACGCCGCATCCGCGCGCGTATTACGAGAAGTTCCTGACCGCCTTTTCCGAGGATATGTGCCGGCTGTTCGTGGCGGAATATGACGGGCCCGCCTCGACTCGTGAAGATAGCGCGTCGACGCGAGGCGGGCAGGTGCTCGCGGCGAACCTCCTGATGATTTTCGGTACGACCGCGACGTATCTCCATGGCGGATCAGGCGACCGGCATCGCGAGATGATGGCGCCGTATCTCCTCCAGTGGGAGCAGATGAGATACGCGAAAGCAAAAGGCTGCACGCGCTATGATTTCGGCGGCGTGAAGACAGGCAACAGCCGGCAGACAACAGACAACGGGGAAGCCGCAGAGCCCCAAGCTGATGAGGCTAAAAGCTCGTGGCAGGGAATCACGAGATTCAAGACGGGGTTCTCGCCGGAGACAGCACCGGTCGTATTTCCGGGCGGGTATGATATCATTCTCAATCCGCCCGCCTATGCTCTCTACGGATATCTGCGCCGTTTGCAGGAAAGCTTCGGATACATCAGGAAATTCATAAGCCGCTGAATCTATGTCACTCAGACGCCTCCTCTCGCGGTTCGTGCCGCAGGGCATCAAGAATACCTATCATCTCGCGCAGGCGGTAGCGGCGTGCGCGTATTTCGGCTTTCCCGCCTACAGGACGGTGTCCAGTATGGCGGGCAGGCCCGCGAAGAAGCTCCAAGTGATCGGCGTGACGGGAACGAACGGCAAGACGACTACGACAGCGTTCATCGTGCGTATCCTGGAACGCGCCGGGAAAAAAGTCGCCGCGGCATCGACGATCGACTTCCAGATCGGCGAAAAGAAGCAGGTGAACGTTTCGAAATTCACGACGCTTTCGCCGTGGCAGCTGCAGAAGTTTCTGCGTGAAGCGGCGAAGGCAGGGTGCGGATATGCCGTGCTCGAGACGTCTTCGCACGCGCTCGATCAGCACCGCGTGTGGGGAATACCGTATGCGATCGCCGTAATCACCAACGTGACGCGCGAGCATCTCGATTATCACGAGACGATGGAGGAGTATCGTCGCGTCAAGCGCAAGCTTTTTTCGATAGCGGAGCGGGCGGTCATCAATCGCGATATGGAGGAGCCGGAATATTTCCGCGCTCATTCCGGACAGCCGACCGTTTTCTACAGTACGCGGGATCAGCATGCCCACCTGTTCGCACGGAAGATAGAGCTGGACTTCAAAGGCACGGAGTTCATGGTCGATGACACGCATTTTCACCTGAACATTCCGGGGCTGTTCAATATCGAGAACGCCCTGGCGGCGCTCGGGGTCGCGCGCCTGCTCGGCATCGATTTTTTGGTCGCGGCGGAAGCGCTCTCGGGCATCACCGGCGTACCGGGGCGGATGGAGCTCGTGCCCAATGCGAAAAACGCGGATATCATCATCGATTATGCCGTGACTCCGGACGCGTTCGAGAAGCTCTACGCCTCGGTTCTGCCGCTCAAGATTCCCGGGACGAAGATCATCCATGTTTTCGGCGCGTGCGGGGAGCGCGATCGGGGCAAGCGCCCGCTCTTAGGTGAGACCGCGTCCGGATACGCGGATATCGTGATCCTGACGAACGAGGATCCGTACCATGAGGATCCCGAGCGCATCATTGATGACATTGAACATGGAATAACAAAGAAGAAAAAGGATCCTGCCCGAGACACCGCGCAAAGCGCTGTGGGCGGGTATTTCCGCATCTTCGACCGCCGCGCCGCGATACAGAAGGCGCTCGCGCTCGCGGACATCGGCGATATCGTCCTCATCACCGGCAAGGGCGCGGAAGAGACGATGGCCGTAGGCGACGAACGCCTCCCATGGAACGACCGGCGGGTGATCGAAGAAGAACTCGGCAGGCCGGCCGCGGAGAACGCCGATGAACGAGAAGAATGAAAAGAATGAAAAACTCCCCGCCGATCAGCCGGGAGTCTTGTTTCGGGGCAGTGTTCAGGAAAAAAGATAGATGAAGAGAAGCGTGAGCACAAGCCCGACGATCGCGCCGCCGACGACCTCGCTGACGCGATGGCCGATGCGTTCTTTGAGGCGTGGGAATTTGGCTTCGTCTATGGTGCCTCTGAGCTGTTCCACGAGCATATTGAAATAGCGTCCCTGATCCCCGAGAATCATCCTTATGCGTAAGGCATCATCGATGATAAGGAAGGAGAGCAGGACGCTGACAGCGAATGATCCCGAGTGCAGTCCTTCGAAATAGCCGACCGATACCATAACAGAAACAGCGAAAGCAGTGTGCATGCTCGGCATATGGCCGTGCGTGAAAATGTACTCCGGCTGCCACCCGTGTTTCAAGGTGAAAAGTGCGAATTTGATGATCTGCGTGATGATCCCGACCGTGATCGGGATGAGGAAGACGAGATAGGGCTGGAGCGGTTCCATAGAGAGTATGAAGAGAATGTAGAATCGAAAACGCCGTACCGTGTACGAGATCAGTATAGCACAAGATCCGCTTTTCAGCCGTTTGCATTATCTATCTGATTTTGGTAGTATAGGACAGCACAGGAGTCATAATACGATTAATCGCAAACCTATGAATTCGACAGTGATAATCCTCATCATCGCCGGGGCATTCGTGCTCTATATCGTCGCCATATTCAACGGCCTGGTGCGTCTGCGCAACCGCGTGTCGGAGGCTTGGAGCGATATCGACGTCCAGCTCAAGCGCCGCTACGACCTGATTCCGAACCTTATCAGCACGGTCAAGGGTTATGCCGCCCACGAGTCCGGCGTGTTCGACCGGGTGACGAAGGCGCGCGCGCAGGCGATGCAGGGAGGTACCCTGGCTGACAAGGCTGCTTCGGAAAATATGCTGACCGATGCGTTGAAATCGCTTTTCGCCGTTGCCGAAGCCTACCCCGATCTGAAGGCGAATCAGAATTTCCTCGAACTCCAGCGCGAGCTCTCCGACACGGAGAACAAGATCCAGGCCGCCCGCCGTTTCTACAACGGCAACGTGCTCGAGCTCAACAACAAGATCGATATGTTCCCGTCGAACCTCATCGCTTCGGTATTCAATTTCACCCAGCGCGAATTCTTCGAAGTCGCCGATGGTGAGAAAGCCCCGGTGAAAGTAGAATTCTAGAAAACCAGAATCATGAATCAGGAATTGTGAATCATGAAGAGGAAAAGACAAGAAGCCGCCGACTTCTTTGATTCTTGATTCACGATTCATCATTCCTGATTCTTTTTATAATATGGCGACGCTCTACCAGAGCTATGACAAGAACAGCCGGCTGACGTGGCTCTACCTCACGATTTTTTTCGTGTTCGTCATCGGTGTTGGGTATGTCTTCGCCGGTGCCTTCGGTGATAGCACCATTCTCTATGTCGCCGTGTTCGTTTCCATCGCGATGAGCGTCGCGTCATACTGGTGGAGCGACAAGATCGTGCTGTCGATGAGCGGCGCGAAGGAGCTGACCTTCGAGAGCCACAAGGAGATCTATCGGATCGTAGAAAATCTCGCCATCACGGCGGGACTGCCGGTGCCGAAGATCTACGCGATCGAAGACACGGCGCTCAATGCCTTCGCGACGGGGCGTGATCCGAAGCACGGTGTCATCTGCCTCACGACGGGCATCATCGATCGTCTGGAAAAAGCGGAATTGGAAGGAGTAATCGCGCACGAACTCTCGCACATCGGCAACCGCGACACGCTCGTCTCGACTATCGTGGTGATCCTCGTCGGCTTCGTGGCGCTTCTGGCGGACTGGTTCCGGCACTGGGCGTTCTACGGGAGAAGAAACAATGACAGCGGTGGCGGTCAGGCGCAGGCGATTCTCTTTGTTGTAGCTATCATACTCTCGATCCTCGCGCCATTCTTTGCGATGCTTCTGCAGCTGGCCATCTCTCGCAAGCGCGAATTCCTCGCGGATGCCTCCGGAGCGCTCCTCACGCGCTACCCGGACGGTCTGGCGAGCGCGCTCCGGAAGATTTCCGGCGACACCGAACCGCTCGAGGCCGCCAACCGTGCCACCGCGCATCTCTACATCGCCAACCCGTTCAAAGGGAAAAAAGTTTCGAAACTGTTCATGACCCATCCGCCGATCGAAGAGCGCATCGCCGCGCTCCGCGGAATGGAGATCAAATAATATGCCTTCCCCGTATCAGGTATTCGCGCAGAAAGCGAAAGAGCGTTTCGAAAAGAAGCGGCAGACTCTGGCTCTCGGCAAGGGCGGGTACCGGTTCACGCTCCATTCACAGTACAAGATGCGGCAGTACGGTCTCTCCGAGCAGCGGGTGAGGAGCGTGATCCGCAGTCCGAAGCGCCGCGAAGTCGGGATAGTGCCGCGCACGGTCGCCGTGATGCAGCCGGTCTCACCAAAAAAGATAGTCGGCAAGCCTGCCCGACCGGGCGAGCCGGGTCGTTCGGGCGGGGAAGTATGGAAGCAGGAGATCTGGGTCTTGTTTCAAATAAAAAATAAAAATGAAAATATAAAAAATGCAGATCAAAAATCAAAATTAGAAAAATTTAAATCCCCCTTATCTTTTGGCGGCAGCCAGCTCGTCATCATAAGCGCCTGGCGATATCCGGGGGTGAGCCCAAAGCGCAACCCCATCCCGGACGAGATTTTGCGCGAATTGGAGGATGGGAGTATACTGGAAGCAGAGGACGATGTGTCATTTCAATCGTACAGTAAGTCTTAATCATAATCATTATGAACGAGGGTATGCCGCAAGGCGAGACGGAGGGAGCAGCGGGTCAGCAGAATCAGGGACAGAGTCAGCCATCGGGGGCTTCCGGTATGGGGAGCAATCCCGGCGGGATGAAGAAAGACGTGCATGGCCTCATCGGCCGGCTCGAGGCTCTGCTCGACGAGTATATGGTGAAGAAGGCGCCGTTTCAGCTTCCGATGGGACTGAAGGAGTTCATCGTGAAAGTGTCTCCGTACCTCATCGTCATTTTCGCCGTTCTGTCGCTTCCGTTGATCCTGGCGGCCATCGGCATCTCGACCGCTTTCGCGCCGCTTGGCATGATGGGCGCGTACGGCTACGGATTCGGATGGGGACTGAGCGCGATCATCTCGCTCGTCGTCGCGGTCATCGTACTCGTGATGGAAGTGATGGCGGTGCCGGGACTTTTCAAGCGCACCCGCGGCGCATGGCGTCTGATCTTCTATGCCAGCATCGTGAGCCTCATCGGGAGCATCATCTCCGTCTCCGGCATCATCGGCGGCATCATCGGCGCGGTCATCGGCTGGTACATCCTGTTCCAGGTCAAGGAACTGTACAAGAATTGACACTTTCCGAAATGTCATCCCGGACTTGATCCGGGATTTGAAACAGGCTCGCGAGGGTCTGTTTTTGTTTTGAAAGGTTGCTTTATTTAAGCCGTTATTCGTGCCTTACGGTTGTTAACATTGCAGCAAAAGGGTTTACACTTCCCCAGGAAGGTTTAAGCTAA